>DOIU01000180.1 GCA_003511825.1 Gammaproteobacteria bacterium
TGGACAATTGGAATCGCTCCATGACCCTCATCAGTGAGCAGAGTCTCTACTGCAAGGTGGTGCATGCGGATGACTGGCTGTTCCCAAATTGTTTGAGTGAGATGGTGTCTTTGGCTGAAGACAATCCATCTGTCGCGATCGTGGGCTCCTATCGTCTGGAAGAGGAGTCTGTTTCGCTGGATGGGCTGAAGTACCCGAGCACCTGCGTCAGTGGTCGCGACATGTTGCGACGCCGATTTCTCGGAGGCGCGGATTTATTCGGATCGCCAACCTCAATCATGTATCGATCGGATGAAGTGCGCGCGCGCGAACAATTCTACAATCCGTCGAATCTGCATGCAGATACAGAAATTTGCTACGAGATTTTGCGGGAAAAAGACTTTGGTTTTGTCCATCAGGTGCTGACCTTTACCCGTCGACACAATGAGACCACCAGCACCTATGCGCGCCGCATGCAGACCTATATGCCAAGCGATCTGAAAATGTTGAAAACCTATGGCCCACTGGTGCTGGATAAACGGGAATTTCGCACCGCGTTTAATCGACGGCTGCGCAACTACTACCGTATGATGGGGCACCGGTTATTGCGGTTTCGGCGCGCCGATAATAGAGCGTTTTGGGGTGAATTTTGGGCCTATCACGCGGCAGCCCTGAAAGAGGTGGGTGAGTCGTTTAGCCGCTGGCGCGTTGCTCGCGGTAGTCTCCATGCGCTCTATCGCGCCTTTCTGTCAAAAATCCATTACGAATAAACCGAGTGCTTATCAGTGCTTAATTGGCTCCAGTCTGCGTCACTGGGCCGGAGGCTTAGGTGTTCGTTGCGTTCTTGTTCATTAACAGCTTAACGACGTTTTCTGCGTTGTTCAGTGAGTGAGTGGCGAGCGCATACGTTCTTGCCTTGCGCGCCATGGCAATACGTTTCTCGGTGTCGTTAATCAACGTTAGCGTTTGTGTGTAGAGTGTGTCGATGTCGCCGCACGACATGCCGATGCCATTACCTGAGAGTGCGCCATCCGGGTCGACATGCAGGCTCAGCACGGGTACCTCACGCATCCATGATTGGATAAATGTGTTTGGAAAGCCTTCATTGTCACTGGTGTTGATCATGATGTGGGCAGTTTCAAGCAGCGCATTGAGTGACTCTTGTGAGAGCTCACCCACGTAGTCCACTGCGGGTGATGCCTTGGCGCGTTCTACGATGGCACGGCCCCAGCTATTGTCTGCCGGGCGCCCCACCATTGAGCAGCGTACCTCTGTACTTGCTGATAGACGTTCTGCCAGGTCGAGAAAGGCTTCTGGATTTTTAGCGGGTTTGTGGTTCGCAATCCACACCACATGCGGCGATGCCAGATGATCTTTTTCAAAGTCTGGTGCCGGCTGAAAATTGGGGATAATCGCGTCAACATCTCTGCCATAGTACGCGCGCAAGTCATCGGCCTGGCTGCGCTTTTGTGCCACAATTTTTGGCGTATTGCGTACACCAAATTCGAGCAGCTTTTTCTCCAGCCAGTGATGCGGTTTCTTGAGGGCAGGGCTGTCTATGCCGGGTTTCACATCGGTGTCGAGCGCGATGTGCCAGACCATATTGACACCTGGGCGTTTCGCATACGCGGCGCACACGCCTGTGTAGCCGCAACCAACGCGCTGGTATATGGCGTCTGGACGCAAGTCGGACAGCGTTCGGTATAAGCTCGGTGCATCGAAGAAAGTCCCGTATTTTGTATACCAGCGAGGCTCAGCCAGTCCTCGAATAGCGTGATCGCTGGGTGTTATGTGGTGTGTTGACGGCTTACAAATGTAATGCAGCTCCAGTTCAGGGTGTCTTCTGGCGATCTCGCCAATGAGTAAGCTGATTTGATATTCTGCGCCGCCATATCGGTCACTCCAGTGATACGGGGTGACGATGGCTATTTTCATGGGCTGGTTCACGCGAACATCTCCGAGGTTGGCGATTCACACTTGTGTGTCGGCTGTTGATGGTTTGTCTGAACGCTTCTGATTGCGGGTTATTGCCCAGCGAAGTGGCAAGGCCAAAAGCATCCCACACACAATCCCAACGCAGTCTACGAAGACATCGATGATATGTGGGCTGCGTTCATCGGTCAGGAATTGCAGGGTTTCGCTGGCGCAGGCGAGGGTAACCAGCGCTGCCATGAGGGGTAGCAGTCGCGCCTTGGGCAGCAAGCTGACTGCGATGAAGCTCAATAGAAAAAATGCTAGCCAATGCCCGAGTTTACTGATTTCTTGATTGGCGTGGTTGATGTAATTCGGCAGAGCGGCGTGCAATGTGGATGAGAGCAGATGTGACAGGTCTGCCGGCAGTGCGTGCATGATTGACGCATCCAGGCTTGATATAAGGGATTTGCTGACCAGAATGCCGGCAAGTGCGAACGTTGCAACCACACCCAAGAGCGCGATGGGGCGCGACAAACCGTAAGTACGTAGTAGCCAGGTGACTAGTACTACGGCCGTGAGGGCCCATGCGCTGATTAGGGTATAGCGTATGGGGTCAGACCATCTTTGCTTGTATGCTGCTCGTAAGCTGATCTCGCGCAATGCAAGCTGGCCACTGGCTTCTAACAGTCGCGCGCGCACGGCGATATGGTCGTGCATCGCCGAAAGCGTGATCATGGCGCCGTATCGTGACCAGTCTCTAGAGCCGTCGATGCTGATAACATCTTGACTGCCAATACGGTTGCCCTCGGCATCGTAGGCGATGAGCAGCAACCCGGCCTGTTGCCATGGCGAATTTCCGCCCACGATATTGGTCACCTTGAGTTCGCTCTCCAGCCAGAATGTCTTGGGCAGTGCCTGCGAGCAAATATCTTGACTCAATCGGCTGTTATAGCGCTGAGACTCATGGGTTATTGCAACCGTACCGTCGTGTTCGGTGATATGCCGCGTTTGTCCATCGATCACCCATCCTGACAATCCTTGCTCAAAGCGTGGATTCGTGAGCAACTCCTTGTCATCAATGTGAAAACGCGGGTAAGCGAGGTAGACGCTTGCAGTGGCGATGGTTAAGAGTGCCACGATTATTACTGATAAGGCAGCTGGGCTGATAGGCGCTTGTTTTGGGCGATTGCTATCCATAGGATACGGGCGGTAGTTCTGTACTGTTTCCGGTGGGAAACCATTGGGCGTGGGATTCGCGTCTGAGAATTATAGTCGAGTATCTTTCGCACGGAAAGCGAAGTGCAATCCATAGAGTCGTTTATGCTGATGGAGTAAAAAGCGACACGGTTTATCAGAGTCATATCACTATGCTTATGCGGTTTCTATCCGCCAAATTCGCGAGAAATCAACGTGACGGGGCGTCGTGCATGCGTCAGCCGGGTGATCGCTTGTTGCGATTTGTGGTGGTTGTGTTGGTGTGTGTTTTCACGACTACCGTTGCAGCGGGTTCGTCTGTGCCAGTGGGTACAAAGTTTCATCCTGGGCACTACATTTTTACCGAGGTGTCGCGTTCGCATCAGCCGGATGAAAGAAATGCACGCCGGCTGGAGATCATAGAGTCCTTGCTTGAGGAGCCTCAGTTGACGGGTTTTGTCTCGCATTTTGAATGGAAGGTCTTGGAGCCGGAAAAAGGGCAGTACGATCTCAGCCACATTGCTGAGATCTTGGATATGTTGGAAGGCACAGGCAAATACTTGGGCGTCTACTTGCGCGACAGGAATTTCAGCAAAGGATGCAAGAACGCGCCTGTCCCCGATTACTTGCTCGCTAAAGAGTACGGTAAGCCTTACCGGGCGCGAGACTCTATATGCATGATTGAGCTGTATAACCAACGCGTGGTCGACAGAAAGTTGGCGTTGTATGCCGCTATAGCGCAGGCATTTGATCAGCACCCCAATCTTGAGTTCATTACCGACGGTGAGACGACCATTCCGGGT
>DOIU01000131.1:0-802 GCA_003511825.1 Gammaproteobacteria bacterium
TGCTCTTCCGAGCAGCACCCAAGGGTCGATTTCAACGGTATCGAGTTCATCGCCGTTGGCTTCGGCGTCTGTTTCGATATCAATGTAGAAGGCTGACAAGCCGACGCCCCATTGCGCATTGATGGCGTAATCCATACCGGCTTCGACGGCAAACCCAAACGAAGGATCGAGCTCCAGGTCGGTGTCACCCATGTCTTCGTCAAAAAAGACGGTGTAGTTCAGGCCGAGACCGATGTACGGCTGAAAGGCGGTGCCGGTGTCGATGTAGTACTGGGCCGTGATCGTCGGTGGCAGATGTTTGGTGGTTGCCGCCTTGTCGCCTTGTCGCCGTTGACGGTGATGTCGTGTTCGAATGGGGTTGCACCCAGGATGCCGATGCCCAGTGTGTCGGTGAACAGGTAACTGAAATTGATGCCGAGCTGCGTGTCGTCCTCGACATCGAGTGCGCCGTCAAGCGCACCATCGCCACTGGGGTTCACGTTGGCTGCGCCGACGCGCAGAATCATATCCCCGGCTTCATAGGCGTAGGCGTGGGTGGCCACACAGCTAAGGGCGATACATGTGGCTAAAAGAGACTTTTTCATACTGACTCCTGCGTTGTTTATTGACTTTTTTACTGTTTTTGGTGGTAGGAAGCTGAGTGCTGCAATGCATTGAGGATTCGCAAGGTTTTTGGTGATGTTTGCGCAGGCTTTTTATGCAAGGGTGATTGCTGTTGCTTCACCGCAGCCACTGCACGCGTTGCGCAATGAGGGTTGCGTGTCGTCCAGGGTATTGAAAAAAAGCGTCACGTAAGATAAAA
>DOIU01000131.1:1102-5593 GCA_003511825.1 Gammaproteobacteria bacterium
TCGTCCAGGGTATTGAAAAAGAGCGTCACGTAAGATAAAAAACGGGCGTTAACGCGGAGACAATCACTTGAAACCGATTATTGGGCGCAAGATTGTGGGGCGTTGTGGTGGCAGGGTGCGCGCAAGGCTGACGGCAGTAAAGATGCCGGCGTTTTTGGGGTTGCTAACGTTCGCTACAAGCGCGCCGGCTGACATCGAGCAGTTGTATGTGACTGACGAGGGTTTGATCTCGCTGCAAGCCACGGAAGTCACCCTTGAGGAGTAGGTGGTGGCGCTCGGTGACGAACTCAGCATTGCTGTCACCTTTCCGAGCCCAGTGACTGAACGGGTCAGTGTGGCGTTTGAGGATCTGACGCTGGAGCAGGCACTCAAGCAAATGACACGCAGCTATATTTTAGTCACCAGCAGCGAGACGGACCCACCGCAGGTGCGCGAGATTATCGTGATGTCTGAAGGTGGTGAGAGCTCCAGCTACCTGCCAAAAGGCGGCAATGTGAGTCAGCAGAACCGTGATGCGGATGCGGCGGCAGGTGTCAGCGCGCCTAAGAGCGGTACCAGCAATCGCACGATGGATCAGGTGAGAAAGCGTTTGGAAGCCGGCATTCAGGAAGAGAATCCTGACGAGGATCCTGAAACCCGCATACAGCGTGGCTTACCCGAATCGGTGATTCCGCCGCCGCTGCGGCGATAAATGTGCCGCGCTCAATGTGCGCGGCACTGAATTGAGTCCGGCCGGCCAGCCGAGGCATAGTGCCTGGTCTGACGCCGGCCGGGCAACGCACTTCGCTCTTCGCCGGCATAAGGCCAGCGAAGTCCGAGGGGTCTGTAGTCATCGGACGAAGGCGACTTCCCTTTGCAATCGGCGCACTTTGCCCACCCAGGGCATAGCATTCCAGCGCGCGAATGCAACGGCGTGGATCTAGCATAAAGTGAACCAACCTTTGCATTTTTAGAGTCTTGTAAGGCCGAGTGTTGTGATTGTGCGTCAGATTCGTTGTGAGCGAGCCGATACAGGCGGCGCGAGACTGGTTAATAGATGTCCATAAAATGATGCCTTCGAACAGACACGGTATTGAATCGGGCAGCCCCTATCCCTTGGGGGCTAGCTGGGACGGCTCTGGCGTGAACTTCGCGCTCTTTTCAGCCCACGCCACACGCGTGGAATTGTGTTTATTTGATCGCTCGGGGCGGCGCGAGATTGCGCGTCATACTCTGCCTGAGAATACCGATCAGGTGTGGCATGGCTATTTGCCCTACGCGGGTCCCGGCACGCTCTACGGTTATCGCGTGCACGGGCCTTATGCGCCGCAAGAGGGTCATCGGTTCAACCCCAATAAGCTCCTATTAGATCCGTACGCCCGCGAGTATCAAGGCAAGATTCGCTGGAGTGACTCGCTGAATGCGTATCGCTCAGGCAACCGTCAAGAGGATCTGTCTTTCTGCAAGCGTGACAGCGCGAGCGGTATGCCGAAATGTGTGGTGACGGATACGGCCTTTACCTGGGGTGAAGATCCGGCGCCACGCGTGCCCTGGGCAGACACCGTCATTTATGAGACCCATGTGCGCGGCATGACGCAATGGCATCCGGCTGTGCCGGAGTCAGTGCGCGGCACTTACGCCGGGCTTGCCGATCCCGCCGTTGTTGAGCACCTCAAGGCGCTGGGTATCACCAGCGTTGAACTCCTGCCCGTGCAAGCGTTTGCGCATGACCGCTTCCTGGTCGAGAAAAAGCTCAAAAACTACTGGGGCTACAGCACACTCGGCTACTTTGCTGTGCACAGCGATTACTACAACAGCCATGGAATTCAAGACTTCAAGACCATGGTGCGTCGGTTTCACGACGCCGGTATCGAAGTCATTCTCGATGTGGTCTACAACCACACCGCAGAGGGGAACCACTTGGGGCCGCATTTGAGTTGGCGCGGTATCGATAACGCCTCTTACTATCGCTTAAACCCTGAAGATAAGCGGTTCTACATCAACGACACCGGGTGCGGTAACACCCTGAACCTCAACCATCCCCGCGTGTTGCAGATGGTGATGGACAGTCTGCGCTACTGGGTCCAGGTGATGCACGTTGACGGTTTTCGCTTTGATCTGGCCACCACGCTTGGACGCGAGGCGCATGGCTTTGATACCGGTGCCGGATTGTTTAAAGCGATTCTGCAGGACCCAATCCTGCGTGAGGTGAAATTGATTGCCGAACCTTGGGATCTCGGGCCAGGGGGTTACCAGTTGGGTGCCTTTCCGCTGGGCTGGGCGGAATGGAATGATCGCTACCGTGACACAGTGCGACGCTACTGGCGCGGCGAAGACGGCTTGCTGCCGGCGTTTGCTAAACGCTTACACGGCTCCGGCGATTTGTTTGAACACCATGACCGCAAGCCCTGGGCCAGCGTCAATTTTGTCACCAGTCACGATGGTTTCTCGCTCAGAGATTTGGTGACCTACCGAGAAAAGCACAACCTCGCCAACGCTGAGGACAACCGTGACGGGCACGACGCGAACTTCAGCGACAACTACGGTGTGGAAGGGGAGACCGATGACCCAGCTATCGTTGCGTTGCGCTGGCGACAGATGCGTAACATGCTGGCGACGCAGATGTTGTCGCAAGGGACACCGATGTTGCAGGCCGGCGATGAAATCGGTCATACACGGCAGGGAAACAATAACGCCTACTGCCAGGACAATGGGCTGAATTGGCTCGATTGGGCGCACATTGACGCCAATGGTGCGTGCCTGAGGGGTTTCTTACAACGTCTCACCGCGCTTCGGAAACGTTACCCGGTGCTGCGTCGGACACAGTTCGTGCACGGTTCGCCGATTGCCGAGGATATGCCGTTGCGCGATATTCACTGGGTTGACGAGCAGGGTGAGGGTATGCAGGAGGCGCAATGGCAGGATGAAGCGCGCCGCACTTTAGGGTTGATGCTGTCCGCGCCGGCGGGGAACATTGATGATGCCAGCGGCGAGGGCTTGGATGCGGCCGCTCACACCTTATTGATCATATTCCATGCGGGGCGTGAGTCACTGAGTTTCCAATGCCCATCACTTGTGTCGGCGACGACCTGGCACTTTTTACTCAGTAGTGCACAGCCTGAGACGCCCGAGTTCAGCGCATCCAAGCAGGGCGGTGAGACGATTGCCGTGACGACTTGTAGTGTTGAGGTGTGGGTGTCTTACTCGAAACCCGTGACGCAGGTTGACCCGGGTGACCAGGGCGATTAGGGTACAGAAAAGCGCGGCGTGGGGTCCAAAGTCAGTAGGTTAACTGCGTGTCACGCTTGCATGAAATCAGCCTAGAAAGGAGCCCTTTATGAGCAGGTATCGCAGCATTCTTACGTATGCGTTTGGCGCGAGGTTGCGCACAGACGGTTGGGCAGGGGCACTTGCCTGTGCACTGTTGTTGGTGACCGCCAGTGGTCCAGTGTTGAGCGCACAAGCGATTTTAGAAGGGCAGCGCGCGCATCCGGTGGAAGGCGGTCAGGGCATGGTGGCGACCAGTCATCATGAAGCGTCGCGGGTTGCGCTCGATGTGTTGCGCCAAGGCGGCAACGCCATTGATGCGGCGGTCACAGCAGGCTTTGTGTTAGCGGTTACGCAGCCGCGATCCGGTAACATCGGGGGCGGCGGTTTTATGCTGATCTCGAATGAGAAATCCGGTGATGTGGTCGCCATCGATTATCGTGAAAAGGCGCCGGCGGCGGCACACGAGAAGCTGTTTCAGGATGAACAAGGTGACGTTGTGCCGATGCTGAGCCGTTTTTCGCACAAGTCGGCTGGCGTGCCGGGTACGGTTGCGGGCTTTGCCTTGGCGCTGGAGAAGTATGGCACCTTGTCTCTCGCAGAAGCGTTGGCGCCGGCGATCGCATTGGCGGAGGAAGGCTTTCAGGTGCCCTTGCGCTTTACTCAGGGGTTACGGCAGGCAGAAGAGCGCTTGAAGCGATGGCCGTCCAGTGACGCCAAATTTTACAAGCCTGACGGCGGTTACTATGCCCCTGGCGATACCTTTGTACAGCCCGAGCTCGCAGCCACCTTGCGTCGCATTGCGCAATCTGGCGTCAAGGGGTTCTATGAGGGAGAGGCGGCGCGCTTGATTGTGGAAGATATGGCCAAGCATGGCGGCTTGATCACCACCGAGGATTTGCGCGCCTACCGACCGGTGATTCGTAAGCCCGTGCAGGGCAGCTATCGTGGTTACGATGTCTATTCCATGTCGCCGCCGAGTTCGGGCGGTACACACATCGTGCAAATTCTGAATACGCTTGAGGGTTGGCCCATCCGTGCCCATGGCCACAATACCGCGAAGACCATTCATTTGATGGCTGAAGCCATGCGCGTGGCCTACGCCGACCGTGCCGAATACCTGGGCGATCCGGATTTTGTGGATGTGCCGCTGGACGCGCTCACTTCCAAAGCCTATGCGGCACAGACGCGCGCAAGCATCGATCTCCATCAGGCACGCCCCAGTGAAACCGTTCGCCCTGGGGA
>DOIU01000029.1 GCA_003511825.1 Gammaproteobacteria bacterium
TGGCTGGAGAAAAAATATTTGAATTCAAAAATGCCGCGAGGCGTGTGGATGTACTTTTGTGTGGTGACGCGGGAAATGGTCGACTCGTGTAAATCGAGTTGCTCGGCGATGTCGCGCAACACCAAGGGCTTCATGGCTTCTTCGCCAAATTCGAGAAATCCGCGTTGTCGTTCGACAATCGCAGTGCCCACTCTCAGCAATGTCTCATTCCTGCTCTGTAAACTCTTGATGAACCAGCGTGCTTCCTGCAGATTGTTGCGTAAGAAGTTATTGTCATCACTTTTATCGGCGCGCTTGACCATTCCTGCATAGAGCGCGTTGATGCCGAGCTTCGGCGCGATGTCAGGATTGAGTTCAACTCGCCATACACCCTTGATTTTTTTAACAAAAACGTCGGGTACAATGTATTCGTTATGGTCGTTCACGATTTGTCGACCCGGTCGCGGATTGAGCGTCCGAATCAACGTCACGGCCTCTTGCAAGGGCTCGTCCTTGACCTTGAGCTGGCGGCGAATCTTGGCGTAGTCATTACAGGCGAGCAGGTCGAGGTGGTTGAGCACGATTTGCTTGGCAATCTCGACGGCCTCGTCCTGCGGCAACTGGCTGAGCTGCACATGCATACACTCGCCGATATCGCGCGCGCCACAGCCGGCAGGGTCGAGTTGCTGAATCATGCGCAGCACCGCCTCGACTTCATCCAGCTCAAAGCTAATCTCTTCGCTGTCAAAGGTGGCTTGTATGCCTTCGGTGAGTTCTTCCAGCGTCTCTGACAGATAGCCATTATTGTCAATGGCGTCGATCAGCGTGGTGGCGATGTACATGTCTTTGTCAGACAAGTTGGTCAGCTGTATCTGATCGCTCAGGTGGTCCTGCAGGCTGGAAATGCCGCTGTTGTGGAATTCGGTGAAGTCTCGATTGCTGTCGTCTGAGGCAGCACCCGACCCGCTGGGCTGGGTGTAAGCGGGCTCATAGATGTCTTCCCAGGCGCTGTCCACCGGCAAATCTTCGGGGATGCTGTCGCCGCCATCTTGGGTGGCCAGCTCCACTTCAGCGGCGTCTTTGGGTTCCTCCGCGCTGGCTTCGGGCTCGTTGCTACCCTCGTCGTTCTTGCCATCGCGGCCTTCTTTGGCTTTGGCGTCTTTATCGCCGCCTGATGTGTCTTCCTCTTGCAACTCCAGCATGGGGTTGTTTTCCAGCGCTGACTGAATCTCGGTCTGGAGTTCGAGCGTGGAGAGCTGCAGGAGCTTGATGGCTTGTTGCAGCTGCGGGGTCATCGCCAGGGACTGACCCATTTTGAGTTGTAGAGATTGCTTCATGATTCGCTTGTCTGTCTCGGTCAGGATATCCACGGCGGTGGTGATAGCCAGGTTAGGCTGCGGCCGCCGCGCTGTTGTCGAGACATGGCGGGTGCGCTCCTCGCTAAAACACGATCGTCCAATTTCGGTCAAAGACCTGGGAGCCCGATCAGTTCACCACTCGCTTTTATCACACAATACCACAAGGGCTATTGTGAAAAAAATGGCACAAAATATGCGCTGTTCCTCAAGTATGGCTGATTTTATGCAGTTTTCAAATAAATTATTTTTGCGTTGCTGAGCGTCTATCTGTTTGTTATAGCTTGAAATTTTCGCCTAAATAGACTTCCCGAACCTGTTGGTTGTCCAGAATGCGCGCGGGTGGTCCTTCGGCAATCACGCTGCCGTGGCTGAGGATATACGCGCGGTTGCAGATGCCAAGCGTCTCCCTGACGTTGTGATCGGTGATCAAGACGCCAATACCCCGTTGTTGCAGATGCTCGATGATGCGCTGGATTTCTATCACCGAGATAGGGTCTACGCCGGCAAACGGTTCGTCCAATAAAATGAATTCTGGCTCCGCCGCGAGGGCGCGTGCAATCTCAACCCGGCGTCGCTCACCACCGGACAGGGCGATGCCTTCACTGGCGCGAATATGGCCGATTTGCAGTTCCTCAAGCAGGGACTCAAGCTTGTCTTTGCGCGCTGTTTTGTCCAACTCTCGGCGTACTTCGAGAATCGACAGAATGTTCTCTTCAACCGTCAGTTTGCGAAAGACCGAAGCCTCCTGGGTGAGGTAGCCTACGCCCATGCGCGCACGCGCATGCATCGGTAGCTGCGTGATCTCGGTCTCATCGAA
This sequence comes from Gammaproteobacteria bacterium, assembly GCA_003511825.1. GTDB lineage: Bacteria > Pseudomonadota > Gammaproteobacteria > Granulosicoccales > Granulosicoccaceae > UBA7957. The sequence continues at coordinate 2,155 of DOIU01000029.1, forward strand.
CAGAATTTTGCCGCTGTCGGGATTCACCAGGCCCACCACCATATAAAAGCAGGTGGTCTTGCCCGCGCCATTCGGCCCCAAAAGCCCGACTACTTCGCCGTTATCAACGTGCAGAGAGACGCCTTCAAGAATGGAGCGCTTGTTATAAGACTTATGCAGATCAACCGCACTCAGACGGCGTTTCATTCGCTTGGCTCAGCAGGGGGCTGAATCTTGATATTTACACGGCCATTCTCGCCACCCTCTGCGAGCACTTTCTGGGTTTTGGAATCAAAGACAATGCGATCGCCCGATAACTCTTGGTTGGGTTGTTTGAGTGAGGCGTTACCGACCAGTGTTAAGCGCGCATTTTTGGCGTCGTATTCAATGCGATCACAGCGGCCTGAGATGATCCCGCCTTCTTCATCTTCTTGTTCAAACAAAATTGGGCTGCCAGTGCCTTCGATGGTACTGAGCTTACCCATGTCGATACCCACGACGATTTTATCGGCAAGAATCTTCATGCTGCCCTGGGTGATTTGGACATTCCCGGAGAGGATTTGTACCCCCGAGGCTTCGTTAAATTCGGAGTTATCTGCTTGTACGTAAATCGGTTGAGAAAAGTCTGATTGACGAGACAGACCGAGCACCGGCTGGGCCAGTAAGGCAATCAGGCAGAGGAGTTTAGCGAATTTCATAGCGTGCTCGTACGTTCGAGAGGAGAGAGAGCTTGCCGTCAGCAAGATTTGATTTTAGCCCGGTTGAGCTTACGTGCCAGTCGCGCGAGCGAATCTCAATGGCTGAGTCGGTTTCGAGTCTGCGTTGTGCGGGATGAACCAAGACTTCCGATGTGAGGATCTGTATCTCGGGCTGATCTTCAAACGGGCTGCGCGTAATTTCCACATCGCCTTCCAGGCGAAACGATTCTGATTGTTCTTGCAGCCAACCCGATGCTGACGCGACGGTCCAAGCAGGCTCCAGCGGCCGTTGCAGCGACAATCGCGGACGTATGATCTCAGACGTCTGATTGGCGGGGTAGTGCAGTAAAGTGTCGCCCGTCAGATGATACTCCGGCGTGCCATCCGCACCATAGCGTACGGTCTCAAAGCCTTCCAAGTAGTAGTCGGCTTTGAGATCCGCCATGTTCACGGCGTTACCCAGCGAAACGCTGTCCGGTTGATCGAGCCATATGAACGAGGTGATGGCGACGACCAACAAAATGGCGAACAGCAGCGACTGAGTCCACCCCCATTTCATGCAAGATAGCCAGCCAGCGTGGATTCCCAAGTGCCTTGGTGCTTCATGATCAGCTCGCACGCTTCGCGCGCAGCGCCACGGCCCCCGGTATGCTGGCTCGCCCAGTGGCAGCGTGACAACACCTCGGGATGCGCGTCGGCGACGGCCAGTGCAAGCCCCGCGCGCGTAAGCACAGGTAAGTCAATCAAGTCGTCACCCATGTAGGCCGCATCACTGGGTTGCAGGTTCAAGCGCTCGCAGAGGTCGGCAAAGGCAGTCTCTTTGGCTTTCTGACCCTGGTAGACATGCTCTATGCCTAATTCACGTGCCCGGTGCTCAACCACCTGAGAACTGCGACCGGTGATGATCGCCAGCGTAATCCCCGTTCGTTGTAACAGCCGCATACCCAGACCGTCGCGTGCATTAAAACGTTTGGTTTCCTGGCCGTCGTCACTGCGGTAGAGGCCGCCGTCCGTGAGTACACCGTCGACATCAAAGACGATCAGTTTGATGTTTTTGGCGCGGGCGATGAGGTCTTGCTGACTGGTCATAGGAGTTCCTGAAAAAAAGTGCCTTCAGAGTTTAGCCGTTTCGCTGTGATTTGCGGCAGCTTTAGAGGCTGTCGTTAGGCGTTTGATTGCCGCTCTGCGGTTGCTCAGTAGTTTTCTATCAGCGAGGCAGCCGGAGTGTCGTGTCCTCATGGCGATAGCCCTTAGACCACGCCGCTGGCCAAAAGGTCGTGCATCTTGAGCGCGCCGCAGATTCGGTTGTTGTCCACGATCACCGGCAGCGCGTTTATTTTGTGGTGTTCCATCATGTCCAGCGCGTCGGAGGCCAGAGTATCGGGTGTGATGGTCTTGCCGCCGACCGTCATGACGTTGCTGACAGGCGTCTGTGTGAGCTCGACGCGTTGGTCGATAGCGCGTCGCAAATCGCCGTCGGTGAAGACTCCCAACAAGCGTTTATCGTGGTCAGCGATCATCGTCATGCCAAAGCCGGATTGGGTCATGGTCATGAGCGCGTCGGGCAGCAGCGTGTCAGGTGCGACGATCGGCACGGCAGTATCGGTTGCCATGATGTCGTCGACGCGCAACAGCAGCCGTCGTCCGAGTGATCCGCCGGGATGGGAGGCTGCAAAATCGTCCATCGAAAAGCCCCGAGCCTCCAGCAGCGCAATGGCGAGTGCATCTCCCATTGCCAATGTGGTGGTGGTGCTGGCCGTGGGTGCCAGATTGAGCGGGCAGGCTTCGCGGTCAACGCTGACGTCCAGATTGATGGTAGCGAGCTTGGCCATCGGGGAGTCAGGCTTACCGGTCAGGGTAATCAAGGGCACGCCCATGCGCTTGATCATCGGCAAGATCAGCAGCAGCTCCGGGCTATTGCCGGAGTTTGAGATAGCGATGACGACATCCTCAGGCTTGATCATGCCGAGGTCGCCATGACTGGCTTCGCCGGGGTGGACAAAGAAGGCCGGGCTGCCGGTGCTGGCCAGTGTTGCGGCGATCTTGCCGGCAATGTGCCCAGACTTGCCCATGCCCGAGACAATGATGCGCCCCTGGCAGGACAACAAGGTGCTGCACGCCTCATCAAACGTCCCGTCGATACGTTCAGCTAATGCTGTTAGTGCTTGGGCTTCGGTGTCGACCACGGCGCGACCGGCGGCGCGGATTTTCTCTAGATTCATACGTCAGCTCACCGATGAGAAGCTCTGCAAGAACAGCAATCCCTGATAGAGCGCAAAGCATGTGAGGAAGATCAGGCCTGATCGGCGACTGATTTGGCCGCGCGTCTGGCCAATGCCGAGATGCCAATGCCCGGCAATCAGAATTAAAAACAGCATCAAGCCGAACTGAACCGGCATATCGCGCACGAGCACCATTGGGTCAACCGCTGTCGGCTGGATGATGCCGGCGATACCGAGCACGCCGAGGCTATTAAAAATGTTGGAGCCCAGCACGTTACCGATAGCGATATCGTATTCTTTTTTGCGCATGCACGCGAAGGCGGCACCCAACTCCGGCAGACTGGTTCCCACCGCAACAATTGACAGACCGATGACCAAGTCGCTGATACCCAGTGCTTGTGCGATATTGACCGCACCCCACACCATCATGCGGGAACTTAGCAACAGGATCACCAGCGCAAGCAGCAGCCAGCCCAGTGCGCGCGAGGCCGGCACGTCCGTGGCCAGCTCTTCCTCGAGATCCGCATCCAAGACACTCTCGGGGTGTTTCAAACCATCGTGCACAATCCAACCCATGACCCCCAGCATCGTGATTAGTAGGATGATGCTGTCGGTGCTGCTGAGTTCGTTGTCCAGCAGCAGGACTAGCGTCAGCAGCATGACAGCGACGAGCAGAGGAATTTGGTGCTTGAGGATGCGCGGCGAGATCACCAGCGGGGCGATTAAGGCAGAGGCGCCCAGAATCAGCGCAATATTGGCGATGTTAGAGCCGAGTGCGTTACCGATGGCTAGCCCGGGATTGCCTTGCCACGCGGAGACGGCTGAGACGATCATTTCAGGCGCCGATGTGCCAAAACCAACGATGGTGAGGCCGATCAGCAGTGGGCTAACGCCAAGCGTTCGCGCCAATGCCGAGGCACCAAAAACGAATTTGTCTGAACTCCAGACAAGTAATGCAAGCCCGGATACCAGGGCCAAGATGCTGAGCATGATGGTCAAGCGATGATGCCTCTCATAGAGCGAAGAGCGTGTTGTGAAACGATGATGGTCATGGGACTAGTCGTTGGCTTGTTCCAGGTCGAGAAGATCCAGTGCGTCCAATTCATCCAGCTCATCGGCGGCGGGTGCTGCAGGTGCGTCGTCCAAGGCGTCAAGCGCGTCCAGGGCATCGAGTTCGTCAGCCTCGCTGTCTAAGGCGTCCAGAGCGTCGAGTGGATCACTGTCGTCCAGTGTATCCAGTGGGTCGTCCGCGTCAGAGGGGGCGTCCGTCGTCTCGGGGAAGACATTGTCGTAGGCGAGCTGGCGTCGATTAATGACGTAGGCGTTGCGCAGGAAGGTGTAGGGGTCAAACGCAGAGTCGAGTAGGCCCGAGCTTTCAAGCAACTGGACGCGTGTGTCCAGCAGGTCGCCGCCGATTAACGAATACCTTGCCCATTCGGGGGTGACATAGGTCTTCGGGTCGGTTGCGCGATCCACAATGCTGCCGCCAGCGCTGCGCAACGTTGAAGGCCCCAGGAATGGCAACATGAAGTAAGGGCCTTCCGCCACGCCCCATTTACCGAGGGTTTGGCCAAAGTCTTCATTATGTTTGGGTAGGCCCAGAGGTGTCGCGACATCAAACAGCCCGCCGATACCGACGGTGGTGTTCAATAAAAAGCGCCAGGCGTCCTGCGCGGCTTGCGCAAATTTGCCTTGCAGCAGATCATTGATGGTCACCGTGATGTCATCAATATTGCTGAAAAAGTTATGGACGCCCGTTTCAACGAATTGAGGAGTGATAAACCGGTAACCTTTTGCGGCGGGCTTAACGGCATAGCGATCCAGCGCATCGTTGAACTTGTAAATTGCGCGGTTGTAATTTTCCCACGGGTCTGACACCGGATGGTTCGCCGAGTAGGTGGCGCAGCCACTCAGAAAGAGCAGGCACAACAGCGTGGCAAATCGCATCGTGTAACGGATCGAGTGCATTCGACAGTTCCGAAAATGAATAGGCTGGCGCAAGTGTAATCACTTTTGTAAAAATTTCACGTGTATGGGCTGTGTGGCAACGCCACAATGATTGATGAGGTGCAGTATGGCAGAGGCGATTATCGCGTCGGTGGGCTTTAGACACCCGCAATGGGATGCGCATTACTACCCGGATGATATTCCGGATGATTGGAAGCTGGCTTACTTCGCCAACGAGTTCGGTGCATGCCTGCTCACGGCAGACGATATTCACACCTGTGCCGCCTATCTGGCAGACATCGTGGAAGATTTGCCTACAACGTTCCAGCTTTTCCTCGAAGTGCCAAGCTTGCCTATGCCAACGTTGCCCCCGTCGCTACTGTCGCAAATCCGGGGCATGGTGATGCCGGCGTCACTGGCGGCGTCCGCGGCCGGGCAGGACACTATCGCAGCCCTGGGGTTGCCCGTTGGGCTGCGCAGTCTTGATGCGATGGCGCTCGATGGCGCGATAGGCAAATTACCACC
>DOIU01000432.1 GCA_003511825.1 Gammaproteobacteria bacterium
CTGGCAATGGCGCACCACCTGGGGCAAGTTCCAAACCAAAGGCTTTGAGGACTACCGCGAGTGGAACTACGCCCAAGAAGAATACAACCCGGAAGTTGCCGCGAAAATCGCCAATATTCCCGTTGAGCAGATTTACCAGGCCGCCGAGTGGATGGCCAATCCCAACGCCGACGGCAGTCGCAAGAAAACCTCGCTCGGCATCGAGAAAGGGTTTTACTGGTCCAATAACACCGGCAACACCAACGCGGTCAGCTCATTGGCAACGATTTGCGGCGCTGGCGGCCGGCCCGGCCAAGTGGTTGGCCGGTTTGGTGGCCATCAACGCGGCGGCACTGCCGGTGGCGGCTATCCGCGCAATAAGTCACCGCAGAAGCGCCCGGGCCGTCGTCGCCAGGCATTGGATTGCGACCGTTACTTCTACTCCGGTAATACCCGACTGGCGCACGTGGTCGGCACCACCTGGATTCAGGCGATGTGCGGGTCTGGTGGGTTGAACAGCAAGTTTGAAGAACTCGTGACCAACAACCCGCACCAAGTCCGCTCGTTTGATCAGGCTGAAATCATCGACACCTTGAAACAGCGCATGGATTCCGGCGGCACGGTGGTGGTCAACCAAGACATTTATCTGCGTGATCCGATTGGCTCTAAGTTCGCAGATATCGTGCTGCCCGCCGCGACCTGGGGCGAGGAAGACTTTGTCCGCGCCAACGGCGAGCGACGCCTGCGTCTGTACTCCAAGTTTTACGACGCCCCTGGTGATTCCAAGCCCGATTGGTGGATTTTCGCGCAGCTCGGCAAGCGGATGGGCTTTGACGGCTTTGACTGGAAAAACGCCAACGAAGTCTGCGAAGAGTCCTCGCGCTTCAGCCGGGGTAACCGCAAGGCCTACCATATGATCAAGGTGGCTGCGCACGCCGAGGGTAAAACCCTGCACGAAAAACTGCGTGAACTCGGCACAGACGGTATTCAAGGTCCGACGTTTTATAACTACAAGACCGGTGAGCTGCTGGGTACCAAACGCTTACACGATACCACCATCACGCCCGAACAAATGGCCGCCGAGGGTCGCACCCAAGGCGCTAATATGGTGAACAAGAAAGGCACACACTTTAACTCGCAAACCGGCAAGGTGAACATTCAGAAGCACCCCTGGAGTCTCTTCTCTGACTATTGGGCGTGGATGAAACCCAAAGGCGAGGAGCTGTGGCATACCAATGGCCGCATCAACGAAATCTGGCAATCGGGCTTTGATGATGTGGACCGTCGCGCCTACATCGCTCAGCGCTGGCCGGAGAACTGGACGGAGATTCACCCCGACGATGCCAAAGCGCGCGGTATCGAGTCAGGCGATCAAATCCTGCTCTACTCCGAGCGCGTGCCCAACTTTAAGCAAACCATCAAGGGCGTGCACGGCAGCGACTTTAACTTTGACGACCTGATGAAAAACGGCTGGATTAAGCTGGATAAAGCTGCGGTCACCGCCGTCGCGTTAGTCACGCCGCACGTCAAGCAGGGCACCATGTACTCGTATTTCATCTACAATGCCCAGCCTTCCAACGCTCTGCAAGGCCGCGTGCCTGACCAGATCAGCGGCAACTACAATTACAAAATGGGCATGGCGAAGGTGAAAAAGATTGGCGAGTCAAAATACAAGCATGAGTTCCGATCCTTCTCGTTTGCGCCGAGAAACATCGTCTAATCCGCCTCCGAAGGATAGGCTCGAGGGTGGCCTTAGAGCCTGTCTAGAGTCTCTGTGCCGTAGCGAGAATTCGATGATTTGAGCCAGATTATTTTCCGATTTGAGGCGCATAGTTGCCCTACGCAACGAAAATCGGGGAAAAAGCTGGCCAAACTCAGCGGATTCGCAGCCGGTAGAGAGACTTTAGACAGGCTCTTATCGCCACCCTTTTTTAATCGGCTTCAACGAAATCGTCGACCGCACCCGGCAGGTCTGCAGACGCGGGCGCCAAGTGATGCTCTTTAATCAATCGGCGCAAACGCGGGCGGGAGACTTTGAGGATTTCGCAGGCATGTCCCTTGTGCCAATCCACGGCATCCAAGACGCGCAAGACGTGGTGTTTCTCCATATGATGCAAGCTGTTCAGGGGCGCGTTGGCATCATCGCTGCCCGTCGCTAAAGCGTCTGTTCCGGCCACGGCAAATGTGGCCGCCAGCTCTGCGGGCAATAGGGCCATTGAGATGGTATTGGTCGAGGACAGGGCTACGGCTTTGAGCAAGACATTTTCCAGCTGACGAACATTGCCATGCCAGGGATAACGATGGAACACATCCAGCACATCGTTGTGAATGCGATCGACGTGCTTGTGCAGCTCTTTGTTCACGCGCGCCAGCAAAGTTTGGATCAATAGGTCGATATCCTCCATGCGCTCACGCAGCGGTGGGATATGAATGCTCACCACTTGTAAGCGGTAGTAGAGATCTTCCCGAAACCGCCCTTCTGCCACGCGCTCGGGCAAATTCACATTGGTCGCCGCGATAATCCGCGCGTTGGTGGTGAGGGCTTTTTTTCCACCGAGCGGCGTGAACTCTTTGTTTTGCAGCACACGCAGTAACTTGGCTTGCATGCCAATGGATAACTCACCGATCTCATCCAGAAAAATGGTGCCATTATTGGCCAAGGAAAACTTACCCGGCTGGCGCGCAATCGCACCGGTGAAGGCTCCTTTCTCATGACCGAACATGTCGGATTCGAGTAAGGTCTCGACCAACGCTGCGCAGTTGATCACAACAAAGGGGCCGTCGGCATGGGCGGAGTTATTGTGCACGGCACGCGCGACCAACTCCTTGCCCGTGCCCGATTCGCCGGTGATCAAGACCGTTGCCGGGCTGCCCGCGACCAGACCGATGGTTTTAAAGATGGTGCGCATCTGGGAGGACTGCCCGACCATTTCAGACTTGTCGTACTTGCTGTTGTTCACCGTGAGTTTTCGTGACTGCTCGCGCGTGTCGTCCAGTATTCTGGCGATGGCTTCATCCAGCTCATGAATATCGATCGGTTTATGGATATAGTCTTCTGCGCCATCCTGCATGGCTTTGATGGTGCTCGCCATATCATGATGGGCCGTGATCATAATGATGTGTGTGTTGGGCAGCGACTTTTTGAGTGCGGGTAATGCCTCCAAGCCTGACTGCCCCGGCAAACGGATGTCGAGTATCAGCAGCTGCGGCTTGACCTCCACAGCAACCTGGCCGCCGGCCTCCACATCGTGCTCATAATACACTTCGTGCCCCTGTGATTGCAGATGCAAACTCAGGGTTTTGCAGCTGGCAATGTCGTCATCGATAATCAGAATACGGCTCATTGACTACTTCCGGTAAATCAGTTTCGTTAGTGGTCGGCAGCGTGACGATCACCGTCAGTCCCTGTTCTGCGTCTTCGATGATCACGCTACCCTGGTGTTGCTTTACGATTTGCTCAACGATGGATAAACCAAGCCCAGTACCTGTCGGTTTGGTCGTATAAAAGGGCTCAAACACGCGCGTTTTTTCTGCGTCGGTCATACCGGGCCCGTTGTCCCACACACTCACACGCACCGCCATGCCCGAGGCATCCAGATACATGCCCGCGGTCACCACCACCTGACGCTCGCTCTCCGGCAAACCGGCAACGGCTTGGACGGCGTTGAGAATCAAGTTGGCAAACACCTGCCGCAGCTTGTGCGCATCCGCCGGCACACTGGCCAGGCCTGGGTCGCAGTTGAGCGTGAGCTGGACCTGGGTGGTATCAAAGACCTTCTGCAAACTGACCACGGAACGCTGGATCAGGGTTGCAATATTCACCCACTCCAAATGCAGGGCATCCGGGCGGACATAATTCAGAATGTCTTCGAGGATGGACTCCATATACAGCACCTGGTCGAGCGCGATTTGCGACAACTCGTACTGCTGCTCACGAGGTTGATCCGCGATGATCTGCAGCCCCATCTTGACCGACGACAAGGGGTTGCGCAAATCGTGGGCAATCATGCTGGCGACACGCCCCATTTCCGTCAAGGCTTGTGTGCGCGCCAACTCGCGATTGCGCTCATCGACTTCCGCCTGCAACCGCTTGCGCTCAGAGATGTCCTCTTTGACGGCCACAAAGTGGGTGATATCGCCTGTGGTACTGCTCAAGCCCGAGATCACCGCTGACTCCCAATAGAGTTCGCCGTTTTTTCGCCGGTTATGAAACTCGCCGCGCCACTCTTGGCCCGCCGTCACCCGCTGCCACAGCAACCCGTAGTCGCCTGTGGGGGTTTCGCCGGACTTCAGGAACCGGGGATTTTTGCCCAGTACTTCTTGCGGCGTATAGCCCGTGACCTCGCAAAACTTGGGGTTCACGTATTCAATCTCGCCGGCGTTGTTGGTGATCAAGACAATACTCGGACTTTGCTCCACCACGCGTGATAAGCGGCGCACGCGCTCTTCGGCTTCTCGCTCGCTCGTGATGTCTTCGGCCAGGATGGTGAGGCCGTTGAGCGTATTGCCAGTATCCACCAGCGGCGTGATGTGGCAAGACAACAAATGCCGAACGCCATCGCGCGACGCCAAATACAGCTCAATGTCGCGGGTGGCCGAGCGGTTGTCGGCCCGATCAAAGTCCTGCAATAACTCGCGCAGCCGACGTTGGTCGCGCGCCTCGGGTAAACACCCGTAGAAAGAACCATTCAGCAACTGGGCACATGCCACCCCGACCATATCGCCAAAAAACGCGTTGCAGAACCGCATACGCCCCTGAAGATCAATCTCCACCGCCGCCATCTGGATATGCTCGAGTGTTTGGCGAAAGCGTTGCTCGTAGGCCCGTTGCGCCTCCACCAATCGGTGCCGCAAGTCAGCTCGCGACAGAATCAAGGCAATCGACAAGGCCGCTGCGGATAAGATCAGATAGAGCACACTGTGTGTCGAGACGAACCGACTCAACCCCGGCTGCTCGCTCGCCGACAAACGCGAGACAATCTTCCACACGCGCTGTCCGTGTTGATGCTCCGCCGCGACACCGCGCGTCTGGGCCAAATGGATCGTGGTAAAGGTAAACGCCCCTTCGCGCGTGACAAACTGCCCCGCGTCATCACCGCGCACCCGTTGCCAGGATAGCGGAAAGCGGTCAGCGATGCGAAACCCCGCTCGCGAGAACGCATCGAGCATTTTGCGACCCTGGTAATTCAGCACCAACATGCCGCGACGCTCGCCGTTATCATCAAACACCGGTGCCGCAAAGCGCATCATCGGCTTTAAGGGCTGCTCAATCTCGCCGTGCTCAACGTTCAGATCCAGCGGGGAGATATACACCTGGTCAGGCCCAAGCGTCGCCGTCTCTTGGAAATAATAGCGATTGGCTTTGTTTTGCAACGCGTGCTCAGCGGTGCGCTCGGCCACGCCGCTCACATCATTGACCCGCAGCAGCTCCCAGCCTTGGTTATCGATAAAGCGCACTTGATCGTACAGGGCCTTCTCAGCTATCAAGGTAGCGAACAGCTGCGCGACGATGTCCGCATCGAGCACGGCTTGTGCGCCTGGTGAGCCAGTGCCTGCGGTATCAAACCCGCGCGTGCCCACAAAGGTTGATAGGAAACGCAGATCGGAGATGGCATTGCCCAAGTCTGTGCTTAAGGCGTTTTTTGCCAAACCGACGTTGATCGATTCTTCACTGTTGACCTGTATGGTCTGCGTTTGCGTTTCGGCCATAAAATGCGCGAAAAACGCAACCAACAGTAACGCCGCAAACGGTATGAGGTAAGTGAGATAGCTGATGAGTCTCGACGAGACTGTGAATGACTGCCGCAACTCCTCCTTCACGCAGGATACCTCATATCGCGCATCAATCGATTTCGTTCAGTACAAGCGGTAACTCTTGAGAACAGTGGTACAGCGGCATTCAGCAGACGCTAGAAACCACCGTTCTTATAGTGATTGATTAAATCAGGTATACGGTAATCTTCCTTGACGAAGCTCAATTCATCGGGCGAAGTGCAGTCAATTGGCAGGAATGAGCCCTGCAAACGCTTTAGCAATCCCGTCGGTAGCGCAGATTCTCTCGGCTGAGTTGATCAAGTCGCGTGACACCCATCAGTTTCATATCGCGTTCGATCTCTGTGCGCAAATTGCCTAACGCACGCTCGACGCCGGCTTGCCCGGCGGCGGCCAGTGCATAGAGATACATGCGCCCGCCAGAGCACGCCTTGGCGCCCAGTGACAAGGCTTTGAGCACATGGGTGCCCCGCTGAATGCCGCCTTCGCAGATCACGTCGAGCTTATCCCCCACGGCATCACAGATCTCGGCGAGCTGATCAAACGGGCTGCGAGAGCCGTCCAACTGACGGCCACCATGATTAGACACCATAATGCCCGTGCACCCGATATCCACGGCGCGCTTGGCGTCCTCAACGCTCATGATCCCCTTCAACGCGAACTGCCCGTTCCACTGCGCACAGAGCTTCTCGGCGTCTTTCCAGTTCATTGATTGATCCAGCATGGTGGAAAAATAGTCTCCCACTGACACCGCCAGATTGGTGCCCTGCGACACATGACCAGACAGATGCGGCATGTCGAATTTTTCTTTGGTGAAGAAGTGCCAGGCCCAGGCCGGGTGCGCGGCAAAACTGAGCACTGAGCGCGGCGTCAGTTTGGGTGGAGAGGTAAATCCGGTGCGTAGATCACGCTCACGATTGCCGCCAGTGATGGTGTCAACCGTCAAGGCCATCACATTAAAATTCGCCGCCCTTGCCCGTTCCAGCAGGGCGTCATTCAGGCCACGATCCTTATGAAAGTAAAACTGAAACATCTTGGGCGAATCGGTGATTTGGGCAATCTCCTCCACCGTCACCGTCGCCAGGGACGACACGCCAAACATCGTGCCGTACGACGCTGCCGCTCTGCCGACCGCGCGCTCGCCCTCGTGATGGAACAAGCGCTGCAAGGCCGTTGGCGCGCAATACACCGGCATCGCCAGCTTCTGCCCCATGACTTCCACAGACATATCCACTTCTTCAACACCGGCGAGCACGTTCGGCACAAGGTCACAATCGCCGTAGGCCGCCGTGTTGCGCCGGTAGGTTTGTTCATCATCCGCAGCACCATCAATGTAATGGAAAATTGGGCCCGGCAGGCGGCGTTTCGCCAGTCGACGAAAGTCCTGGAAGTTGTGGCAGTCATTCAGTTGCATTGTGTCTCCCCGAGGTGTTGAGATTCATCAGTGAACAGCCCTTTGTACTATGTTTGGCGCTGGGACAGAAAATAATCAATACCGGCTTGTGCGCAGGCCATATCTTGGTCGGGTGTGCCGGAGCTTATGCCGATCCCGCCGACAACATCTTCATCGATGATCACCGGTAGGCCGCCCCCAACGGTGCTGAGACGCCCGCCCACTTCGGTATGAATACCAAAGGCCAGGCTACCCGGCACGCACACTTTATTGTATTCGTGCGTCGCCTTACGTGCCGCAGCTGCGGTATAGGCTTTATCAACGGCGACCGTTGCGCTGGACACTTTACCGCCATCCATACGCGCAAAACTTACCGGCGTGCCGGATTCATCAACAACAGCGATGCACATCGGGATGCCAATTTTATCCGCATGCGCCTTGGCGCCAGTGATGAGGAGTTCGGCATCGTCTAATGACAGTCGTTGGACCGTAAGCATAATCGTTCTCCAACAGGCCCTGGGCCTGCCTGTGCTAGGGTGTGGCGGTACGCGCCTTGGCTTGTCGTCCTCGCGCGTGCAACACGGGTTATGTATGCCCGTTCAACTTTCTCGTTTGCGCCTTTGTCTGAGGGAACATGCTATTGATTTATTCGCCTCAATCAAGCGACAAACAAACTGGTCATACCAGTTTTTATAGGATAAATTACCAACATGATTTATTTCTACTGACGGTATAGTGGTTTTATATCTGCAGCGACATACTGGTCTGACCAGTTATTGGAGACAAAATGTCAGCGTACGAAAAAGTCGCCAGACGCCTTGAGGAGTTGATTCTGGATGGCACCCTCCCACCCGGCGGAAAAATGCCCTCTGAACGTCTGCTCGCAGCGCGGCTCAACTATTCACGCCCCCTGATTCGGGAAGCGCTGCGAGAATTGCGCGGGCGCGGCGTCATTGAAACGCATCATGGCAAGGGCTCCTTCGTCGCTGAAATGGTCGCGCCAACATCGACCCAGGGTCCGCTGCAACATTTGCTGAAAGACCACTCACGCGTGCTGTACGATCTGCTTGAAGTCAGAGAATTGCTTGAAGGACAAGCCGCCTACTATGCGGCCTTACGCGGCACGGATGAAGACAGATATCGCATTACCAAAGCCTTTAATGCCATGGAGAAGCCGGACTCTCAAGGCAGCGATCCGCAAGTCAACGCAGACCTTGACCACCGCTTCACCGTGCCATCTCGGAAGCCTCGCACAACCCCGTGCTCGTACACACACTGCAAAGTCTGTCAGAGCTGGTGTTGAATTCGGTACTCACCTCGGTGGACCATCTCTATCACCGACCTGAAGAAAAGCGGAAGTTAATTCAGCATCATCGACAAATTTATCGCGCAGTCATCGATCAAGAACCCGAGCAGGCCAAAATCGCCGCCAGCTGGCATATCCGTGAAATTCGCAACAGCTTCCAAAACATCGAACGTGAAGAACAAGTTCACATCCGTGCGGAGTCTTGGTCCAAAAAACTACAGACGTAATTCATCGAGCCAGTACAGTGATCTCCGACGCGGCGTTTTGGCAATCGATTGATCGTCTTGTGAGTCCTGTTGGGTACTGTGGCTACGATGTTTATGCTGTGGCGGCGAGTAGAAAAATGCCGGGAGGAATCTCCCGGCCTGATGGGGTCTTACTGTCAGTTGTGATCAACCAGCTGCTGAGCGGACAGGTTGCCCCCGTCAATCACAGCGCCCTGGGTAACTTCCCCGGTCTTGTAGTTGATCTGATAGATATGTGCTTCAGCGTTCTCACCGGCGGGCGTGATCGGGACGTAGTAGTTGTCGCCGCGCTGGAAGCCGCCATAGAAGTACCCACCGGGATACGTCGGCATGCCTAAGTCGTCCT
>DOIU01000514.1 GCA_003511825.1 Gammaproteobacteria bacterium
TCTGACCCGTACCTGTCCTGGCGTTTGTTCGGCACCACAAACACATCAACTCTGGCACTCCTGCACCGAAGCAGCGACGCGTGCCTACTGATGACCGTCGGGACACGCAAGGGACTGCCGGTTGCGCGGGTGTTCTTTTGTGCGTCGTCGGAACCGGCACCCGGCCTTGCACTCTTGGCCTGTGCCGAGCAGGCTGCACGGGCACTCGGCTGTGCGATGTTGCTGGTCACGTCAGACACACGCGGCTGCCCTGCCAGCCTGCTGGCACAGGCAGGTATTTCCCCGAAGGCGGTGATGCCTGACACCTACTTTTACGCCAAGTCTGGCGACGCTTCGCTACCGATCACCTGGCCACTGCTGAGTGACCTGGGTTTTGAAGAGATGGGGTTTGGAGTATAACGCGATGCCAGGTACTTGCATTCTCTCACTCGACTGCGAAAGCAAATGGGGCATGGCGGACGCGCTCAGCGCCGCGCATGATGCGCAATTCACCAATGACAGCATCGCCGACATCTATCAGTGGCTGCTGGCACGCTTTGAACAGACGGGCATACCGGCGACTTACGCCTTTGTGGGCGCGATGACGACGCCGCAAGAGACCTTTGTGAACGACTGGCTGCCACAACTCACAGCCAACCCGGAACACGCCGCCTGGCTGGCGCGCCTGATCCAGGACATTCGCGACAATCAGGTCGATGGCTGGTTTGTCCCCTCAGTGCTGGACGAGATCCAAAGCGCCAGCGTGCCCCATGAAATCGCTACCCACGGCTTCACTCACTTGCCCATGCAAAACATCAGCGAGGCCTCGCTGGCATTGGAGGCGGCAGGGATTAATGACTGGGCAGCACGCAATGCGCTCGAGCTAAAAACACTCATCTACCCGAGGCATTACGTGGATATGCGTTTGCTCGAGGCCGTGCCCAGTTTACTTGGCTATCGCGAACACCCGTACAACGGTAAAGACCCGGACTTACGCATCAAGCTGGGCAATCTCGCCGGCGAGTTTTACCCCTTCCCACCATCGCGACGCGACGTGAGCACTCTCACGCGCCCGGCGATTATCCCGGTGAACTTCTTCTTAAACTGGCGCGCCGGCGCTCGGCGTTGGGTCCCGACCAGTCTGACGGTCCAGCGATTCCGGCACGCGCTCGCCCATGCGGCAAAGCACGATGGCGTGGTCCACTGGTGGTTTCATCCGCACAATCTGATGACGGGGAAAGACCAGCGCGCGTTGTTTGAGCAGTGTTTAGCGCTGTTGCACGATGCCAAAGAAAGCCGGCGTATTGAGGTAATGACGCAGATCCAATACCTTGAGAGCAAGGCGCCTCAGCGTGTTGCCTGAGGCAGCCTGGGTTTTGCGTTAGAGCTTGAGCTTAAGCCCAACGCCGTACCACTGCCGGTTGAACTCGTCGTTTTGGACATCAGCACTGGTGGTGGTCGTACTGCCAGTCAGCACCAAATCCAGCCAGCGCCGCAGTGAATAACTCATATCCGCTTGGAAGGTTTGCCGTGTCGTGTTATCCACGCTCGTGTCGCTATCAGTTTTGGCCACGATATAGCGCAGCGTGGAGTTGGTCCGGTCTGACCAGCGATGTCTCCACCCCAAGGTCACATTGGTTGTGGTGCTGGGCGAATCCGTGTCCGTTGCGAAGCGGCGATTCACATCCAGCGTTAGGCGGGCGCGCTTTATCGGTTGCCAGTAAGTGCCGGCTCGCACTAGCAAGGTTGACTGGTCATCCCGACTGTCAAGGTCGTAGTCCTGCGCGCCAACACCCAGCTTCACGCTGCCGCCTGTTTTACCGGTGATCTCCCAATCCGCTCCGCCAAACAGAAAATAGAAGTTGTTATCAGGACTGACGCGTTGCGAAGATTCTTCAGAATCAAACACAGCGTACTCCAAGCCCGTCGTTAAGCGCGTGGCAGACGACACCGCATAAGAAAAGGTGAATCTTGACGTGACACGATCAAATGAATAGCCGTCCGTCACGATTTCGTTATTGGTGTACTCGCGCTCGGCGTATTCCAGCGAGAACTCCAGCCCGCCTTTGGCGGTGCGCGCGCCGTACTGAAAGGTGGCGTTAAACCCGGTATCTTCGAATTCCGTGAGGTCAGGTGTTTCCTCGTCTAAAAAGCGTGATCGGCCGGTATTGGTCGGCTCGTGGTCAAACACCTTTCTCGCGACCAACTGCAGCCGAGATCGCGATGAAAACTCGAGCAAGCCATCGAAGGCAATATCGTGGTTGTCAAAATCCAGCGTGTCATCGTCATTGTGGCGCGCGATATCTCCCTGGTACGTGAGAGACAAGGTATTTAATCCAGAATCGGCCACCCAACGCACTTGGGGGCGCACGTTGACACCCGAGTCATCGCGCTCGTTTTGCCGGGTCGAATAAATATTGCTGTCATTAAAATAAAACACGCCGACTTCGGGATAGATTTTTGAATCGCCGACAGATATGCCCACCCCCTCATTCGCGTGTGCCTTAGTGACTGCAAAGGCAATCACTAACAACACGGGTAACGCGCGCAGGGTATGTCCGATCAATGGCTTACACATACATGGGCTCTCAATAGCGGCAAAGGTGGTACCGTCGTGGCTGTGGAGGCGCGGGTTGGCTCTGGGGACGATTGCCCTGAACACCTCTCCCTGTAAAACAGCTGGCGATTGTAGCAAACCAAGGCACGATCAGAAAGCTATTGAACAGCGATCTCGATGACAACTTAATAGGCTTCAACTGCCTGATTTCATGATTTTTTTCTGCGTTTACGGCGATAGATACACACTTTTATGCAGATAAGCCCCAGCAATAATGCAAGTGCGATGATGTCGTACTTGCCTGAGCGAAAATGCGGTATCGTTCCCGCCGTTTCATCGGGATTGTCGCCAGACACCGGGGGTGTTTCATCGTGTAATTCGGCAGGTACATCCTCTGAGGGTGCCATCGGAGGCTCCTCTCCAGGCGTTGCGCCCTCGGTAGGCAAAGCGTTGTACATGCGGTAGTCCAGGTAACGTTCGATGTTGCCGTAAAGCTCGCCTGCTGCAATATCGTGGGTGTCTGACGGGTCATTCGGGTTCAGGCCGACGCTGCGTTCATAGACATCGGGCATACCGTCTTGATCCGTGTCTGTATAGGATAGGCTCACGGACGCATAGTCGTCCCACGCTTCCACATCCCGTTCGGAATCAATCAGTCCGCCGGAATAGGCCTGGAATTGGTCGATCACGCGTTGATCCACCGCATCGCGTTGAGGAGCTATCGCGCCGACAGTCGCGAGCACCTGGTCAAGTGTGTCATTCACGGGCAATACGGAAACATCACTCAGTGGCAAGACAGGTGCGTCTGACCGCTCGCCCGGCAAAGAACCATTGCTGGCCAATGCCCAGTCTGATACCAGCTCTTCGCCACCGCGTTGCGGCCCGAGGTTATCGCGCAGATAGACGGCCGCGTTGCGCCAGCAGCCCTCAAACAGAATAGCGTTATTGATCGTATTGCCGTCATCGGCAAACGCGTAAGTGCTGGGCCCGACACGGTAATAGTTGCCGATCATATTTATGCGCGACGGTGCCTCAGGCGCATGATCACAACCGCCCAAATGAGTCGCCGCCCAGCCCCAATCGTAGAACACATTGTTCACCAGCTCCCCGGAAAAGCCGGTGTACAGGTGCGGACTGCGATCGGTATGGTGGGCCATAAAATTGTGATGTACAGAAATATTGTGCACTTCCGGGCCGACCAAGAGCCCCATGCTATGACATCCGTCGCGATGAATACTGCAATTCAGGCCCTCGCTGATGATGTTCCAGGACAGGGTGATATCTCGCGCAGCGCCCCAGATACTGAGGTTTTCATCCACCGCCCAGCTGATGGAGTTGTGGTCCAGCACCACATTGTACGGCTCGACACAAGCTTGGGTGCGAGTATCACAGCCTTCTGCAGAAATCCGGATACCGTCCCGATAACGCGGATTCGCACCCTCGGGACTGCCGCCAACACGCACGCGCATCCCGCGAATCACAACGTCATGCGTGGCGATTTCGATCCCGGCATTTTTAATCACCACACCGTTGCCCGGCGCAGTTTGGCCC
>DOIU01000203.1 GCA_003511825.1 Gammaproteobacteria bacterium
CAGTGACTTCCGCCTCGATACGCGCGAGGTCGGCTTGGACGCGCGAATGCTGCTTGAGTGAACGCAGTAACTCGTCTTCAATCAAGGTCCACATCCACAAACGTTGTTGTTCTTGGCGGCGTTGATCGAATTCGCCGGTTTCTCCCAGTTTGCTCCGATATTGCAGCACTGACTCCCAAATATCCGTTAAACCGTCGTTTTCTAGCGCGCTGCAGATGGCGACCGGCGGCGACCAATTGGGCGACTGCGGCGTGACGATATGCAGAGCGCGACGGTACTCCTGCGCGGCCATGCGCGCCTTATTGGCGTGCGAGCCATCGGCTTTGTTAATTACCACCATATCGGCGATTTCAAGAATGCCTTTTTTGATGCCCTGCAATTCGTCGCCTGCACCCGGCAGCATCAAGACCAAAAAAAAGTCGACCATATTAGCGACGGTAGTCTCAGATTGCCCGACGCCGACGGTTTCGACCACAATGGTGTCGTATCCCGCTGCTTCGCACAGCACAATGGTTTCGCGCGTACGGCGAGCAACGCCGCCGAGCGTACCGCTGGTGGGGGAGGGGCGAATAAACGCGTTGGGATTGACACCCAGCTCCGCCATGCGGGTCTTATCGCCGAGAATACTGCCGCCCGTGCGGCTACTGGAGGGGTCGACCGCGAGCACAGCGACCTTGTGCCCGTCGCCGCAAAGATTGCTGCCAAAGGCCTCAATAAAGGTACTTTTGCCCACACCCGGGACTCCCGAAATCCCCAAGCGCAGTGACTGGCCTGAACGCGGCAGCAATTGCTGCAACACGTCTTGTGCCATTGCCTCGTGCTGTGGATTGGAGGATTCGATCAGTGTGATGGCGCGGGCCAGCGCGCTGCGCTGGCCAGAGAGCACGCCATCGACGTAGTCCCGCGCGGTGAGCACGGGACGTCGGGCGATGGTCGGTTTATTCATACCCTAGTGCGATGTTGAGTTTGCCAATAAGGTCGATGGCGGCGTCGCTGATCACGGTACCTGGCGGAAAGATCGCGCTCGCCCCCGAGGTATAGAGTTCGTCAAAATCCTGCGGTGGAATCACGCCTCCGACGACGATCAGTATATCCTCACGGCCCAGATCAGCCAATGCTTTCTTCAAGGCCGGCACCAGGCTTAAGTGCCCGGCTGCCAGCGAGCTGGCGCCAATGATGTGAACGTCGTTTTCGACCGCTTGGCGCGCTGCTTCTTCGGGGGTTTGGAACAGCGGCCCGATATCCACGTCAAAACCGAGGTCAGCAAAGGCACTGGCGATGACCTTCTGGCCACGGTCGTGACCGTCTTGTCCCAGTTTGGCGACCAGGATACGCGGGCGTCGTCCCTCGCGCTGTTCAAAGGCGCCGATGACGTTTTCGATTTCGGTCATGGATGTGCCGCTCTTATTGAGTTCGTTGCGATAAATGCCTTGCACTGCGTGTGGATCGGCAACGTGTCGACCAAACACGCTTTCCATCGCGTCGGAGATTTCTCCCACGGTTGCTTTATTGCGGGCCGCGTCGATTGCCAGTTCCAGCAGGTTGCCTGTGCCCTCGCGTGAGGCATTTTCCAGGTTCTTGATGGCGGCTTGCGTTTTGGCTTCATCCCGTTCAGCGCGCAGTTGCTGCAGTTGGGCAATTTGTTGCTCACGCACGGCGGTGTTGTCAATTTTCAGGACTTCAATGTCCTCTGGTTCATCGAGCAGGTACTTGTTAACGCCCAGAACCGATTGCTGGCCACTGTCAATGCGCGCTTGTGTGCGCGTCGCGGCCTCCTCAATGCGGATCTTGGGAATCCCTTCGTTAATCGCTGCAGCCATACCGCCGAACTCTTCGACTTCATGAATGTGTGTCCAGGCGCGCGCGGCGAGCTTCTGCGTGAGTGACTCGATGAAGTAGCTGCCGCCCCACGGGTCGATGGTATGACAGGTATCTGTTTCTTGTTGCAGAAAGAGCTGGGTATTACGCGCGATACGTGCGGAGAAGTCCGTCGGCAACGCCAAGGCTTCATCAAAGGCGTTGGTGTGCAAGGATTGCGTGTGCCCCTGTGTCGCGGCCATGGCTTCAATGCAGGTGCGCACGACATTGTTATAGACGTCTTGTGCGGTCAGACTCCAGCCCGATGTCTGGCAATGCGTACGCAGACTCAGGGACTTCGGATTTTTCGGGTTGAACTGCTTCACCAGTTTTGCCCAGAGCAGGCGCGCAGCGCGCATCTTGGCAATCTCCATGTAGTAGTTCATGCCGATCGCCCAGAAGAAGGACAGGCGTGGGGCGAAGTCGTCAACGTCCAGGCCGGCCTTGATGCCCGTGCGGATGTATTCGACGCCGTCGGCAAGCGTATACGCCAATTCCAAGTCAGCGGTCGCGCCGGCTTCCTGCATGTGGTAGCCGGAAATACTGATGCTGTTAAAGCGCGGCATGTGCTTGGAGGTGTAGGCGAAGATATCTGAAATAACGCGCAGTGACGGCTCAGGCGGGTAAATGTAGGTGTTACGCACCATGAATTCTTTCAAGATGTCGTTCTGAATGGTGCCCGACAGTTGCTCAGGTTTAACACCTTGCTCTTCAGCTGCAACCACATAGAGCGCGAGCACGGGCAGGACCGCACCGTTCATCGTCATGGAAACGCTCATCTTGTCCAGCGGGATGCCGGCGAACAATGTGCGCATGTCCATGATGGAGTCAATCGCCACGCCCGCCATACCGACGTCACTCTTCACGCGCGGATGATCGGAGTCATAGCCGCGGTGGGTGGCGAGGTCAAACGCGACTGAGAGTCCCTTCTGGCCTGCAGCGAGGTTGCGGCGGTAAAACGCGTTACTCTCTGCTGCGGTAGAAAATCCGGCGTACTGACGGACGGTCCACGGCTTGTTCACGTACATGGTCGGGTAGGGGCCACGTAGGTTGGGGGCCGAACCCGGGTAAGTTTGCAAGAAATCCAACTCGTCGAGATCACTGGCCGTGCTAACTGCGCTGAGACTGATTTGCTCGGGCGTTTCCCAAACGGGCGTATCAGCGCTGGGAGCTGTTGCGGTGGCGGCGTTAAGATCCAGACCGATTGTGCTGAAATCCGGTATTTGGCTGGCCATGATCAGTTTACCTCCAGGCGTGTGTGTAGAGTGCGCAGAACGTCGAGTGTGTTGCTGCCGAGATGGATTTGCAGGTCGGTTTCATCTTGTAACGCATTACCGGTGACATACACTTGGTCAGCACCTGCGTTGCGCAGCGCTTGCACAAAGTCGCTGCCGCTGTCGGCGTACACCGGGTCCGCTGAGCACAGCACTGCGATGGTATAACCGCTCGCTTTCCAGGCCTCGGCCGCTTGCTCTGGCGTGAGGTCTGGCTCGGCGGCTTCAACGTCGATCCCGCCTGCGGCGAAGAAGTTGCGGGTGAAGCCGAGTCGGGCATTGAATTGTGCAGGCTTACCGGGGGTGATGACGAACACTGTCGGGCGTTTTCCGCTTGCCGCGAGCTGGCGGTCACTGGCGTCGCGCAATGCCTCGAACTCACTGCCGAGTCGCACGTCGGGTAAGGCATCACAGGTGGTTGCTGTGCCCGCGAGTGCGGCACTGATTTGGTGGGTCGGTGCTTGTTGACTCAACAGGTCCTTGATCGGAGCGAGGTCAGTCGGTACAGGCGTTGCTGTGATGTCTTGGCCGGGATTGCGGGCGCTGACATCACGGAACACCGCGTCGGTGTCGACGCGTTCAACCGCTGGCAGCTCCTCACCGAGGTTGGCAAACTCCGAGACACCCGTCAGAGGCTGCTTTCGAGCGCCAATCTTAGCCATGCGCTGTTCACGAATCGCGGCAATCGCGCCTTGCACTTTGCCGCTGGTCAATGCCTCGAAGATACCGCCATATTTTTCCAGTTGCTGGAAGATTGCCCAGGCTTTTTCCGAGAGCGCTTGCGTGTGTGCCTCGATGAACCATGAGCCACCTGCGGGATCAACGACGCGGTGCATGGAAGATTCCTCTAGCAGCAGCAATTGTGTGTTGCGGCTGATGCGGCGGCCCAGCGACGACGGCTGGCCGAGCGCTTGGTCAAAGCATGCCGTCTCGATGGATTCGGCGCCGCCGAGTGCAGCGGCGTTGCTGGCGATGGTGGCGCGCAGCATATTCACCCAAGGATCGCGTTGGCTCAGCATACGCATTGAGGCCGTGGCATGCAGATCAATGGCCGCAGCTTCCGGGTCGGCGCCGCTGTGTTGACAGACCTGTGCCCAGAGCTGTCGCAAGCTGCGCAACTTGCTGATGCATTGGAAGTACTCCGTATCGGTCGTGATGAAAAAGCGAATCTGTGCGCAGGCTGCATTGATGTCCATACCCGTAGCGGTCATTGCACGCAAATAGCTCACGCCTGTGGCCAGCGCGATCGCGATTTCCTGCGCATGGGTTGCGCCCGCGTTATGGTAAACGGCTGTGTCAACGCCGACTGCACGCACCTTTGGGTATTGGGACGCCGTGTCAGCCGCCAAGGTCGCCAAACGTGCCAGCATGTGTTCGCTGTCGTTGGGCAGAGTGCCGAATTCGGCCAAGGCTGCGGCAGGATCAGCGTTGAAGCCGCCTTCGACTTGGTCGTTGGCAAGGCCGCGTTTCTGCCACAGTGCCTGCAAAGCGAGCGCAAATTCCAGATAAGCTGCGCCTGCTTGCACATCGGTGGGCACCAGTTCGAGTTGAACGCCCTCGAGCAGACGATCCAGATCATCGACGCTGTAGCATTCCAGTCCTGCCTCTGCAGGCTGGGCCGCACGGAGGGTTGTTTCACCGCGACGCGATGCGCTCGACATGCGCAAGCGAAGGCGGGTCACACCTTTTTGTAAATCCTCAAGCAGCAGCTTGCGGCCTTTAGCGATGTCAGGATGTGTGTAGGCTTGTGCAACTTGCCAACCTTGTTGGCTCAGGCCGTTTGCACTGACGGCACGTGTGTAAGGAAAGCTACCCGGATTCGCCGGGTGCTGTGCCAGTGTGGAGTAGAGTGGATTGATATCGAGGTCATCGTAGGTAGTGGTGACCAAGGTCTTGCGAAAGTCGGCGCCTTTTAGCACTTTCTCGACTTGCGATAACCACGCTTCTTCGGAGACCGGCGGAAACTCACCACCGAGCGTTAGACGTTCGTTCATATTGCGGGCCTCACTGGATTGGACATTTTTGTCTCTTTATTGGGTGAACTAATTACAACCATTAATTATATCGAATACAAGAAAAAATGTGCAGGTGCAGCAAAAAACCTGTACGTCAAGTTAGTGCGCAGAGCGGTCTGCGGGCTTGCGACGCAAGCGGCGAATATGGAAGCGAGCGGGGTGTAGCAGTTCCGTGATGGCGGCTTTTTCATCGTTAAGACTGTTGAGAATGATGTCGCTGAGCAGGTGGCCGAGAAACGGACTGAGAGAAATGCCGTGTGCACCCAGAGCGCTGATGACATAAAGCCCGGGCAGGTAGCGTGCCGGTGGGAAACTCTTGGCAGGTCGACCGTGGTGTAGGCTGTCGTAGGCGTGCTCGTAATAAGCAAAGTCGGGTACCGCCCCAGCGATGGGCAGATGATCCGGACTTACGCACCGCGTTGAGGTTCTGCCGCCGAGGATTTTGTTCGCATCGATGGTGTGACGTGGTAGCAATTTGCGGCAGGCATCGAGATTTGCGCGATGATCTGCGTCGTTAACGCGCAAGCTTGGGGTGCGATGATGGGTTGCTCCACACACATAACTGCCGTCGGCCTGGGGAATAATAAAGTGCCGATCACAATGAATGTCGGTGACCGCCGGCTGAATGGCCTCCGCATCGAGCAAAGTGATTTGCCCGGCCAGTGGCTGCAGTGGCAGTTCGCGTGTTTGCTGAAATTGTATGGAGGCGCTGCCGGTGGCCACAATGAGGACGGGCGTTTCGCACAAGACGGCACCGTGGGCATCCAGGCAGCGCCAGCCATCCTCGTCGTCCTGTAGCGATGCGATGGCAATGTCAGTGCGCACATGGATGTTGGGGTGGTTGATTTGTGCGCGGCAGAATTCAGCAGGGGCTAACCAACCGGTTTTTAACGATGTGGGGGTGTTTGATTCCGCGATAAAACGGGCGGTTTGCGACGGGTTACCGTCGATACCAAGCAACGGACAAAAGTCGTGCTCGAATGAGCATTCTCCCTCAAGTAATTTCTCTAAATAATCGATAAAGTACTGATATGAGTATTTGTAATAGTGTGTTACATGACTGTCTTCAGAAGTGACTTGAGGTTTGAAAATGCCTGCAGGATTGCCAGACGCGCCGCCTGCAATTTGTGAGCGATGCTCAAGCACCTCAACGCGCCAATGGCGTTCGGCGAGATGGCGCGCTACAGCGCAGCCGGCGAGGCCGGCGCCAATCACAACGGCAGATCGCAGATGTGCATTGGGAAAATGCGTGGGGAGCTGATACCACGGTGGGTGCTGGATCAGGGGGAGGGCAGGCATTGACGATCAGACGGCAAGGGTATGATGTGAGGCCAGCCGAGATGCTCCAACAACGAGCGGCGGCGCGTTACTCATGGCCGGCAACACGCGATAAGAACGGGCTGAGGTTAAGGCTGTCGTCGTCACGCTGGATAACCCTGCAATAAACCCCATATATTAAGGTAAGTTTCGGTCTTGAGTCATGTACCATATATAAGGCGGTGCGTGCCCTTTGGGTGACGGATTTGAAAACGGGCGGTCGTTCCTGTAAATACTGCGCTTGTGATGGATATCGATAAAACAAACTCCGACATTTCAGATCGCGAATTCACGATTTTACGTCTGTTGATCGATCAATATATTCGCGAAGGGCAGCCGGTGGGCTCACGGACACTGTCGCGTATCAGTGGCGTCGGGTTAAGCCCTGCGACATTGCGCAACGTCATGGGTGATCTTGAGCATATGGGGTTACTGGTGTCGCCGCACACCTCGGCTGGGCGCATTCCCACGGAGTTAGGCTAC
>DOIU01000063.1 GCA_003511825.1 Gammaproteobacteria bacterium
CTCAAAGATGTCAGTCGACTCGCCGGGGTCCCTACCGCGACCGTCTCGCGTTTTATCAATGACTCGGGGCGACTCAGCGATGACACTGCCCAGCGTGTCCGCGCGGCGATCGCAACGCTCGGCTTTCGGCCTAATGCCATTGGGCGCAGCTTGAAAACCACACGCTCTAAAGCGCTGGGTATTGTGATTCCGTCCTTATCCAATCCGGTGTTCGCGGAAGCCGTCGCCGGCATCAGTCGCGAGGCACGGGCACAAGGCTATTCACTGATGGTGACTGCTACGGACTATTGCGTGGATGAGGAATTACAGGTCGTGAACACGCTGCTGGATCACCAAGTGGATGGGCTGATTCTCACCGTCTCGAATCCCGACAGCAGTGCAGCGTTGGATGTGCTGGACCGCGAAGGTGTGCCCTATATGCTGATCTACAACCAGCCCACCGATCAGCAACGCGCGACCGTCACCATTGACAACGTGCGCGCCGGCTGGGACGTCGCATGCCAGTTGTGTGACCTTGGCCATCAGCGCTTTGCCATGCTGACGGGCGCGTTGCAATCGTCTGACCGCGCCGAGGCACGGCGACTGGGATTTACAGCGGGTGTCGAGGCCTGTGGTTTTGCGCCGCCGGTGGTGCATGAAGTGGACTTTTCCGCATTGGACGCACGCGAAGCCATCGACACACTCTTTCGCCCATCGACGCCTGGGCCGACCGCCTTGTTTTGTTCCAATGATGTGCTCGCGATCGCCGCGATTGGCGCTTTGCGCGAGCGCGGTATTGCTGTGCCGGACGCCGTCTCCGTGGTTGGTTTTGACGGCATCGGTGTCGGTGCGCTGATTCACCCGCAGCTGACGACGGTGGTTCAACCGTCGGGCGATATGGGCACCATGGCCGCACGGGCCGTATTGGGGCGCTACTGACTTGCAACCTGGCGATGGGCAGCGCCTCGGCTGCTGATCTCATTTGCTACAACTGCCCACCGCAATGGGCGGATTGGGCGACGCAACTCAAGACGATCAAAGAACACCTGGGGTATGACATCCCCCATGACAACAAGAACTCTGGCCAAACTCTGTCACAATTGCTGGCCGAGCAGGCGAGCCCGGTCGCTGATGTGGCGTACTATGGGGTGTCTTTTGGTATTCAGGCGAACGAAAAAGGGGTGGTTGATCACTACAAGCCTGCGCATTTCGAAGAGATCCCTGCAGGCTTGAAAGACCCGGATGGCGCGTGGTTTACGATTCACTCGGGTGCCTTGGGGTTGTTTGTGAACGTGGACGCGTTGGACGGCAAACCTGTGCCCACCTCGTGGAAAGATCTGCTCAAGCCAGAATACAAAGGTATGATCGGCTACCTCGACCCCTCCAGTGCGTTTGTTGGCTATGCCGGTTTTGTTGCGGTCAACCGCGCCATGGGCGGCTCATTGGATGACTTTTCACCGGGCATCGAATTTTTTCAAGCGTTGGCCAAGAATAACCCCATTGTCCCGAAGCAGACCTCTTACGCGCGCGTGCTCTCGGGCGAAATCCCCATCTTGTTTGACTATGACTTTAACGCCTACCGAGGCATGTACAAAGACCAGGCCAATGTGCAGTTCGTCATTCCGGCCGAGGGCACGGTGGTCGTTCCTTACGTGATGAGCCTGGTCAAGAACGGGCCCAATGCGGAAAAGGGCAAAAAGATGCTCGATTTCATCCTGTCGGATGAAGGTCAAAAGGTTTGGGCGAACGCCTATTTGCGCCCCGTGCGCGCTTCGGCGATGTCTGCAGAGGCCGCAGCGAAGTTCTTACCCGATGCTGACTATGCACGCGCCACACCGCTGGACTACGCCAAAATGGCTGCCGCGCAAGACGCCTTTAAAGAGCAGTATTTAAACGAGGTGCGCTGATCGCACTGTTGACCGGGGTGGCGCTTTGTCGCCCCGGTATTCGGATAGTTGCCACCATGAGTCACACACCGTTTTTACGATTGATGCCGATGTTGATACCTGCGGGCATCACGTTTATCGCCTTCTTCTTGCTGCCCATGGTCAAGCTGGCGGTGGTCGGTGCAACGGGTGACGCAGGGCTGGCGGCCTATGCCAGCATCCTCACCACACCGCGCCACTGGGAAAGTTTGATCGCCACACTGATACTGTCCATCAGCGTCACGGCAGTCGCCTTGATGATATCGACGCTCGCCGGCCTGTTCCTGGTGCGGAATCTGTTCCCAGGCCGCGAGGTACTGGTGGCCATGCTGACGTTTCCGCTGGCCTTTCCGGGCGTGGTGATCGGGTTCTTGGTGATTCTACTGGGAGGTCGTCAGGGACTGGTGGGTGAGATCAGTCAAGCCTTGACCGGCGACAAGGTCGTCTTTGCTTATTCCATGACGGGCCTATTCATTGGGTATTTGTATTTCTCCATTCCGCGGGTGATTCTCACGATCATGGCCGCCGCAGAAAAGCTGGACCCGGCCTTGGAAGAGGCGGCGCGATCGCTGGGGGCATCCACCTGGCGCGTCTTGGTGGATGTGATTTTACCGGCCTTAAAGCCGGGTTTGATCGCATCAGGTGCCATTTGCTTTGCCACGTCGATGGGGGCTTTTGGCACGGCGTTTACCCTGGCCACACAGATTGACGTCTTGCCAATGACGATCTACACCGAATTTACCTTGAATGCCAATATTGCAGGTGCCGCGACCTTATCCATTGTGTTGGGGCTGGTTACCTGGCTTGCCTTATTCGTCGCGCGTTCGTTGTCGGGCGCCACCGTCGCGGCCTCGGGGTAATGTCGATGCAACGCAGAGGATGGCAGTTTTGGGCACAGCTGTGTTTTACCTTATCGGTTTGTGCCTTTCTGATCGTACCCGTCGTTTTGTCAGCCTTGGCGGGCGTCACCGCGAATTTCTTTATCGGACTGGAGAGTGGGCTGACCCTGCGCTGGATCGGCGAGGTGTGGGATCTGTATGCCGAAACGATGTTTCTCTCCTTGTGGATTGCGCTCGCTTGCCTCGGCGTCACGCTGTTGTTGGGCGTGCCCGCCGCCTATGTGTTGGCCAAACAGGGCGGCAGATTCGCACGTCTCATCGAAGAGACATTGGTGTTACCGATTGCTGTGCCAGGCTTGGCGATTGCCTTGGCGCTGATTCTCAGCTACGGCGAGTTCCGGGATTTCCGCGCATCCTGGGGTTTTATCCTGGTGGGTCATGTGCTGTACACCTTGCCGTTTATGGTGCGCGCTGTGCTCGCCGTGTTAGCCAGTATGGATTTCAACACCCTTGAGGAGGGCGCCGCCACGTTGGGGGCGGGGTTTGTTTATCGCCTACGCACCGTGGTTTTGCCCAATGCGCGCCCCGGTATTCTCGCTGGATCATTGATGGTCGTCACGCTCTCCATCGGTGAGTTTAATCTCACGTGGATGTTGCATACACCAGTGACGAAAACCTTGCCGGTCGGTCTGGCAGACAGCTACGCCTCCATGCGATTAGAGGTTGCCTCCGCATACACACTGGTCTTTTTTGTGATGATCGTGCCCTTGCTGCTCGCTATGCAATGGCTGTCTCGCAGCGAAAAGCGCCTACCCAGAAACCACCGCCCAACATTGGATACTGAGCATGAGTGAATCAACGGCCGTGCATATACGGCAATGCGCCAAAACCTTTGCCGATGGCACGCGAGCACTCGCGCCTGTCGACTTGGAGATCGCTGGGGGCGAAACGGTGGTGTTACTGGGGCCTTCGGGCTGTGGCAAAACCACCTTGTTGCGGATTATTGCCGGGTTGGAGACTGCCGATGCCGGCGGACAGGTGCTATTTAACGCGCAGGATGTGACGGCCTTGCCGGTCGAGAAGCGTAACGTCGGTATGGTGTTTCAGTCGTACGCGCTTTTTCCCAATATGAGCGTGCGCGAGAATATTGCTTATGGTCTGCGGGTGCGCAAACACACGCGCAGTCAGCGAGCGCAGCGCGTTGCCGAGATGCTGAGCATGATGCACATCAACGAGCTGGCGGATCGTGCCGTCTCGCAGCTGTCCGGCGGCCAGCGTCAACGGGTCGCGCTGGCCAGGGCAATTGCCGTGCGTCCGCGCGTGTTATTGCTCGATGAGCCCTTGACCGCCCTGGATGCCTTATTGCGCGAACGTTTGCGTATTGAGATTGATAGCTTGTTGCGTTCGCTCGGGATCACGGCGATCTATGTGACCCATGACCAGGCTGAAGCCATGGCGCTGGCCGATCGCATTGTGGTGATGTCACAGGGGCGGATTGCTCAGCAAGGCACGCCGCGCGACGTCTACCAGAATCCGCAAAATCCCTTTGTTGCGGACTTTATCGGCACGGTGAATCGTCTGCGCGGCACGCTGACCGAGCACGGCGTGCACGCCCAGGGCACACTGTTACCCTTGGGCAAGGGTCTGACGGTCTCAGCCACGAAAGAGGTCGATCTGTTGTTTCGTCCAGAGGACATGCGCATCGTGCCGGCCGAAGAGGCACAATTCATTGGTACGGTGTCTTCCGCCTTTTACTTGGGTGATCGTACCCGGCTGCTGCTCGCGGGTATTGGAGATGCGCCGGTGATGGTGGAAGTCTCTGCGCGTGAGCCGATCGCGCGCGGTACCGAGGTTGGCGTAAGTATTGACCCGCAAGGCCTGATGATGATGCCGGGTACGCCATCATGATGTTTGCACAGATCACCGATTGCCACATCAAGGCGCAGCGTCGGCCGGCGTATGCCAAGGTCGATACCGCCACGCGGCTTGAAGCACTGGTCGCCCATGTGAATGCGTTTCGCCCACGACTGGATTGCGTGATGGTCAGTGGTGACGGTGTGGATTTTGGTCAATCAGAAGAATACGCCTTGCTGCAGCAATTACTGCAACCCTTGGAAATGCCGTACTACCTGATTCCGGGAAACCACGATCATCGCGATCGCCTGCGTGAGGCCTTTGCTGATCATCAGTATCTCAAGACAGCCAGCGGTTATGCCTGCTACGCCATTGAGGACTACCCGCTACGCCTGATCGGGCTCGACACCACGACGCCCGGACGGTCTGACGGTCTGCTCTGCGAGACGCGTCTCGCCTGGCTGGATCAATGTCTGGCTGCGCGGCCCGATCAGCCCACGCTGATTTTTATGCATCATCCGCCGTTTGATACCGGCATTGGGCATATGGACGCCATCCAATTCCAACAAGCTGATGCGCTCTTCGCCGTGCTCGCCAGGCATCAGCAGGTCTTGCACATTGCGTGCGGGCACGTCCATCGTGACGTGCACACCGTGATTAACGGCATTGGCGTGAGCATTGCACCCAACGCTGCGCACGCCATTACCCTTGACCTGCATCCTGGTGCCCCCAGCACTTTTATGCTGGAGCCGCCGGCCATGCGCCTGTTCCAATACCGAGGGGCCCGGCACTTGGTCTCTTATCTCAGCTACCTCGGTACGCATGATGGCCCGCATCCGATCTTTGATGCCAACGGGCAATTGATTGATTAGAGGCTGTCGTCACGAGTTTGCTTGCCACTGTTGTGCCTAAAAAAGCGCCAATCCAGCCTCTAGCAGCCCAGCCTTGTTTACAACGGCCAGACGAACAGCAACAGTGGCACCGAAATGGCGATGATAATGATCTCCAGCGGCAAACCCATGCGCCAATAATCACCAAATTGATAGCCGCCTGGCCCCATCACCAAGGTATTGGATTGATGCCCGATGGGGGTGAGAAAAGCACAAGAGGCACCAACCGCCACCGACATCAGAAACGCGTCACTGTTGACGCCGAGTGACTGGGCAATCGACACACTGATGGGCGCCATCACCAGTGCGGTCGCGGCGTTGTTGATGATGTCGGATAAGAACATCGTGGCAACCAGGATCAGCGTCAGTAGTACCGCAGCCGGCAAGCCGTGTGTCAGCGTCAAGATGGCGTTGGCCAACCAATCGGTCGTGCCCGTGCTCTCCAGCGCGCGCCCCACGGGTATCATGGCACCGAGCAGCACAATCACCGGCCAATCGACTTCGTCGTAGATCTCTCTAACCGAGATGACCTTCATCAAGATATAGCAGCCAATCGCCATCAGAAAGGCAATCGGCAGCGAGACGAAGCCGACCACACCCAAACCGATAGCCGCAGCGAAAACCAAGAGGGCGGGGACGACCTGACGCTGACGATTCAGCGCCAAAGGGCGTTTCGCCAGCGGCCACAAATCTAATTCCTGAAATTGCTGATCAATGCTGTCAGTATCACCAAAAAGCAATAAGACATCGCCCGGTTTGAAGCGCTGCCGCTTTAGCCGTGTGCGGATGGTGGTGCCATTTCGGGCGATACCGACCAGCGCCAACGTCCGTTGCGAGCGATAGCGGAGGAATTCGATGCCGCGCCCCACCAAGGGTGAACGCAGACTGACGACGCCCTCCAGCATAATCTCGCGATCAGACTGGGGTTGCACAAAGGCCGGCGACGCGCTGGTCAGCAACGTGAGCCCACTCGCATCGACAATACTCTGCAAATGCGCCGGATCACCTTGTACTAACAAGACATCGCCAACACGACATCGGTAGTAGCGCGGCAGTGGCTGCGCATGACCGTTTTTGGCGGCAACGCCAACGATGTCGATCTGATCGGAATTAAACACTTCCGCGTCGCTGAGCAGCTTGCCGACCAGGGGAGAGTCCTCTTGCACTTCCAACTCCGTGAGGTAATTGGAAATCTCAAACATCGCCTGAGAGCCATCTGTGCCGCGTCTGTCCGTCGGTATCAAGCGCCAGCCAACCAGGGCGACAAAGGCCAAGCCGATGGCCGCCACGATGACACCGACCGGGGAGAAATCAAACATCGCAAAAGGCTCACCCGTCACCTCGGCGCGGTAACTCGCGATGATGATGTTGGGTGGCGTACCGATCAGCGTGGTCATGCCACCGAGGATGCTGCCGAATGCCAGCGGCATCAGCAGCAGTGCCGGCGAGCGTTGAGCATGGTTGGCCGTCGCGATGGCAACGGGCAGCATTAACGCCAGTGCGCCGACGTTGTTCATAAAGGCCGATGCCACGGTCACTACCGCCGTCAGCGAGAGGATATGGATGTAAATGTTGCCGGTTAAGGGCGTGAGATAACCGGCAACCACGCTGACCACGCCAGCATTCTTCAAGGCATGGCTGATGATCAATACGGCGGCGACCGTGACCACAGCCGCGTGACCAAAGCCCAGAAACGCTTGGTCAGACGGCACCAGACCAAACACCACGGCCAGCAACAAACAAAATATGGCGACGATATCGTGGCGGTATTTGCCCCAGGCAAACAGCACCAGAGTGACAGCTAAAATGGCGCTGATAGCGAGTTGGTCGGTGGACATAGCATTCATGGGGCGGCTTCGCGTGAGTGACCGTTGATTCTACACGAATGCATGATACCGGCGCTGGGCAGAAACTGAAGCCCTGTCCAACGGGTTTTACCCGAACGCTACAATCCTGGCTGCGAGGAATACCCAGCGCTCGACGTGCGCATAGTTTTCTCAGACGCCTTACTGCAATACCATCCGCCCACCTTTCATCACTGCCTGAGGGGTTTGCAGCACAGTGATGGTTTCAAGTGGATTGTCAGCCACGGCGACGAAGTCAGCGTAGGCGCCGGGCTTGAGAGTGCCAACCTGGTCGCTCATCCCCAACAGGTCGGCCGCGGCCTGGGTCGCGGCGATCATGGCTTCCTGCGCGGACAGTCCGCCATGCGTCATCATGGCTTCGAGCTCGCTGGCGTTACTGCCGTGTGGGATAACGCCTGCGTCGGTCCCCAAGACAATCTTGACCCCGGTGTCGCGCGCTGTGCGCAGTGCCGCGCCGATGTTTTCCACCGCAGGGGCAAACTGTGCCTGCACGGCCGGTGGGTATTGCGCTAATGACGCCTTGATCGCGACGAAGGCCGAGAGTGTGGGCGAGTAGTATGCGTCGGCCTCCTTCATCAGCATAAACGACTCGGCGTTGGCAAAAGTGCCGTGTTCTAGGCTGCGCACGCCGGCACGCAATGCGGCAGCGGCCGCAGCTTCGGTGTGTGCATGAACGGCGACACCGAGCCCTAAGCGCTTGGCGGTATCGACAATGGCGCTGAACTCCGCATCGTTAAAGTCCACCGGACCTTCGGCAGTGACGGAACGATCGGCGACGACTTTGATGACGTTCGCGCCCTGAGCCGCGATCTGCAGCACTTTGCGCTCGCACTCATGGGCACCGACGCATTGATAACTTCGGTGTTGCATCAGTCCTGAGAAGTCAGGCCGGTAACCGTTTGACAGATCGGCATGGGCGCCGGTCTTCGACAGGATTTGCCCCGCCGATAAAATCCGTGGACCTTCAATCAACCCGTCATTAATGCCGTCTCGCACGCTGTGCACCAGTGCGCCGGGTGAGCCCAGATCACGCACCGTGGTAAAACCGGCATGTAAGGTTTTACGCGCGTTCGCGATGGCCATAGTGGCCAAGTAGGCGTCGGATTTCGTCACCAGGTGCAGTTTGTCACTCGGGGCAAAATGCACATGGACGTCGATCAAGCCGGGCAATACCCAACTGTCTTTCAGGTCGATGACGCCCGAGACTCTTTGCCCCAGTGGCTCGGGTAAATCGGCCGCTGCGAGATAGCCTTGCTCAACGCTTACGATACGCTCGCCGTCAATGACAAGACTGAACTCTGAGGCCGGTGCCTGGCTTGCGTCGGCAATCAAATGACCCACATGAACGATTGATACGGATGATGGACTGGCGTGCATGCCGGTCGCAGGTGCTGCATGCAAAGCCTGTGATAGTGTCAGCGTGATAACCGCGACCACGACTGTGCGCGCACGCAAAGCGACTGCGGACAGGGAGGTCGTGCACATCCCCAGGAGAGCGGTGATTCCGCTCTGAGTCGTTAATGCCAACATAGGATCTCCTCAACACGCGTTTCAGTAGTTGGCCAGCAGCTGGAAGGTGACGGTGCGCGGCGAACCGACGGAGATGGGGCTCTGCCAGTATTCCTCGTCGAGGAGATTCTGCACGCCACCGACCAGTGTCAGGTTGAAGTGGCGAAACGCGATGTCGTAGCTGGCGCCGACGTCGACGGTGGTGTAGGCGTCAATCGTGCGTTGATTGGGGACGTCCACTTCTTTCTCCGAGCTGTGGAAGACGCCACCGTTGACGTGCAGTACCTCTGACAGGGCATAGTTGGCACGCAAGCTAAATTGCAACTCCGGGATATTGGCGGGGACAGCGTCCGGCTGGTTGCTGAGATCTTCGACTTGCGCGTCGATCAGGTAGCCACCCCCATACAGGGTGAGACGATCGTTGACGGCACCGGTAAAGATAAGCTCCACGCCGCGGTGATTCTGAACACCATCACTGACGTAGAAATTGTCCTCATTGATGTATTCGTAGTCGCGTGAAATATCGAACAGTGCGAGCGTCATGATCAATTCTTCACTCAACGCGATTTTCGCGCCCACTTCGACTTGTTCGCTTTCTACGGGTGGTAGTTGTTGGTTCGGGTTGGCAGTAATCACGCCCGTACCGGTGCCTCGCTCGAGGTTTTTCGCAATAGAACCGTAGAGTGAGACTTTTTCATTGAGCGAATAGAGCACGCCGAGGCTGGGCAGTACCTCGTCCTCGTCCACATCAGGCAAGCCGGAGAGGAACTCTTC
>DOIU01000537.1 GCA_003511825.1 Gammaproteobacteria bacterium
ATGCCCATCTCGGCGACTGACTGTTTCATCGCACGACGCGCAAGCTGAATCTCACCGAGACCGGGCGCTCCTATTATCAGCAGTGCGTGCGTCTGCTCGACGACATCCTCGAAACCGAGATCGCCGTCTCGCAGGCGCATGGCACCCTCGAAGGAGGGCTTAGAGTTGCGTTACCCTTGAGCTTTGGCTTGATGCATATCGGGCCCGCGATCAATGCGTTTTTGCAGCGGCATCCTCAGATTCAATTTGATCTCGATTTCAATGATCGCGAAGTTGACCTGATGCAGGAGGGGTTCGATCTCGCCGTGCGCATTGCTGATCTGGCTGACTCCAGCATGATCGCGCGGCGTCTCGCGCCTGTTCAACGCATCCTGTGCGCGAGCCCGGCTTACCTGGCGCGAGCCGGCACACCCCAGACACCCGAAGACTTGAGCGATCACCGGATGCTGCTCTACACCTTGACGCGTGATTTCGAATCCTGCGCGTTAACGGATGCCGGCGGGACTGAACACCAAGTAAAGCTGAACCCGCATATCAAGGCGAGCACCGGCGAGTATCTCAGAGAAGCGGCCGTCGTCGGGCAAGGGATCGCCCTGCTACCAACGTTTATTGTGTACCAGGAGATTGAGCGCGGCGCATTGCAGCCTTTATTGACGGAGTACTCCCTGCCCTCACCCAGCGCCTATGTGATTTACCCGAGGACGCGTCATCTTTCTCAGCGCGTCAGGACGCTTGTCGATTTCCTAGTCGAGCAATTCGCGGGCTTGCCTTATTGGGACAAGGCTATCAACAGCCACGATGCATCGTTGCAGTAAAGGCGCTCTACAGACAATCGCCTTAAGCGACCATCATCTCTTGCGGTACGACGCGTCAGCAAAAAAACGCATTAATTCCTCACAGACATCAGCAGAAGCTTCTTCTGGAAGAAAATGGCCACAGTCCAACGTTTTTCCTTCAGCGCGTTCGGCCCGATTACACCACACAGAGAGAACGTCGTAGGTGCGATGGACAAATCCTTGAGCACCCCATAAGACAAGCAGCGGACAGCTGATCTTTTTGTGCATATCTTCTTCATCGTGGGTCAGGTCAATGCTCGCGGCAGCGCGATAATCTTCACAGGAGGCGTGTATCGCTTCTGGCGTAGCGAAGCAGCGGGCATATTCGGCCACGGCCTCTTCCGCAAACACCGCACCAGGTGCGCTCCATCGCTGCAGTTTTTCGTGAAGATAGTACGCTGGATCAGCGCCAATCATTCTTTCGGGTAGCCCATCAGGCTGAATCAGAAAAAACCAATGATAATAACCCGTGGCAAAGTGTTGATCCGTTGCTTTGAACATGTGATGCGTCGGCGCGATATCCATAACACAGACCTTCTTGACGCTATCCGGATAATCCAGCGCCATCCTATGCGCGACGCGAGCCCCGCGATCGTGTCCGGCGACAAAGAACTCCTTGTACCCAAGAGACGCCATCACCTCCACCATGTCTTGAGCCATCGCACGCTTGGAATACGGATAATGATCGGGCGTGCTCGCTGGCTTTGAGCTGTCCCCATAGCCTCGCAGGTCTGGACACACGACGTGGAAATCATGCGCCAGATGCGGCGCAACCTCGTGCCATATCACATGGGTTTGTGGATAGCCGTGCAACAGCAATAGCGGGCGCCCTGCACCGCCATGGACCAGGTTAATTTCAGCGCCGCTGGTTTTGACGTGAACGCTTTCGAAAACATCGCCGAACATGACTCAGTACACTCCGATTACTTCAGACGCCAGTACCACAAGAGAAGCACACAGTGCCGAATTCGGTTTACAGGCAGGTTACGACTCATGTAACCAGGCCGCATAACTCAAGCCGATCAGCACGTTCTCGGGGCTGACGAACCGGGCCACCGTTTGCCCCCAAGGCTCTTGCTTCGCCTCATGCACAAACACCTGGCCTTGCGCTTTCAGCGCCTCGACCGCAAGCACGACCTCTTCAGGGCTGCCTAACTCAAACTCTATCGTAGACGTTGGCTCCGGAAAATCAGCAGGCCACGCATCACACCCGAAACACGCTTGTGCAGCCATGGACAGCGGCCAAACACCAAAGTGATTGCTACCCGGGAATTTATCCGCAAACAGATAATCGTCTTGCACCTGCAAGGGAAGCCCCAAAGCGTCTTTGTAGAGCGATGCGCTCGCTGCAGGGTCTTTCGTGATGACAGCGTAGCCAGCGATAGATTGTATATTCATACGCGATCCTGAGATTGCATAATGCAATCATGCCAAACAGAGCGCGCTTTTTACGCGCCTGTCTTAAGCCTCAATCACGCCAGGCACTATGACCTGGCATGATTGACTATAAACCACCTTACTCCAACGAGGAAGGCGTCAGCACAATGCGTCCTTTACTGATTTTGGCCTGTAACCGAGTGCCGACGCTGAACCCTGCCTGATTGAGCCAATAGCCCTTGATATAAACCCAAGGCACCGGCTGACGGGAACGATGCCGGTGACGAGGCTGGAAAGTGCCGACTTGATAGTGATAACTGCCGGACCTTACCTTAAGCTCACGAAAATAAGGGAACTGCCTTGTACCTTTTGGGGAAAAAACTTTAGCCGAGCGGGACTCTGGCGTACTATTGCGCTTAGCCATCATGGACTCCTTTGAAGTCTGTTGTGGTTAGCTGCTCCTGGGTGTTGCTAGCACTCAGGGGTAGCGATTCTACATTGAAATGCCTTGTGTCAAATGACACTCCTGTGCAGGTGATTTGCAACCCTCATCAGACACTGAAACCCCGTAAAAATCAACATCCGTTGAGATCTACATTGAAAACTTTTTGTGAGAATTTAGTGGCTTGATGCTGGTGCGAAGTGAGCGAAACATAGCCTAGCGAATCCAGACCACGCTGGTTGCAGCCAACCTTGCGACCCTTGCTTTGAGCCACAGGCAACACTAGCTCGCTTTTTCGTTTTGTCTCTTGTTTTGCAATAAGCCAATAACGAGCAAGGCGACGCCTAAGCCCAAACAACCTATCGCCACTCCCCAGAATGCACCGGACTGCATAGCAAGCGAGATGATTGAAAAAACAAGCCCATTGAGCAGGATGACCGTGCCTGTAATCGTTAGGGGTTTCTTGGATATTTGTGGATTCATGGTTCTGTCTTTATCTCTATTTACGCCGCGTTTCGGCCGACCTGATGCCCCCCGCAAGAGCTCATAGCTAGGGAAACTCTGGTTTAAC
>DOIU01000201.1 GCA_003511825.1 Gammaproteobacteria bacterium
ATATTCAACCATATGGTTTATTATTGTGCGGCAAACGACGCTTGTCAAGACATGTGGATTATTCATGGCTTACCACGGCGCAGAACCGCGCTGTGACCGTTGTGGTGCCGCACTATAAGACGAGAAAAAAGCCTGCGTTATAAAACACGTGCAGAGATACGGGCGCCCAGAGGGTTTTAAACCGCTCCATCGACCAGCCAAATATCAACGACGGGAAAAAGACAAGCACGGCCCAAATAGGCGCATGTTGCAGGAGATGCAATATGGCAAAACTGATGCTAGCGACCAAATTCGCGCCAGAGATCGCAAAGCGCTCATGAACGAGCGGGGCGTAGCTGCGCAGCCAGGGCTGTAAGGTGCCGCGAAAAAACCATTCCTCAATACACGGGTATACAAGGATGGATAGCAGAAGGACGAATGGGCTACTCGCCTGGCTGCCATGAGAGACACCCAAGACATGCAAGGCTGCCCAGGCCACGGGTCCAGCCAACACCGCCAGCCAATAGTGAGCATCACGCCAAAAGATCACGATGCGTCCCGATTTAAGACGAACCGAAGAATTTGCAATCGCGTCACATCAATTTCCTATACTGACACCCACACCTGAACCTTCAAGCAGGAGATATACCGTGAGACATCCCTTAACGCCGCTGGTCGCTGCATCCTTGCTCGCCATGGCCCTCATGAGCAATCCCGTGATGGCTGCAAGCTGCAAAGGCATGAGTAAAAGTGCGTGCTCAAGTAGCAACAGTTGCTCGTGGGTGAAAGCTTATAAAACCAAGAAAGGCAATACCGTCGACGCACACTGCCGCGCAAAACCGGGTAAAAGCAGCAAAAAGAAATCGTCCAGCGACAAAAAAAGCAGCAGTAAGACGAGCAGCAAATCTTCGTCTTCCAGCAGTGACAGCAAGCGCGCCTCGAAAAGCACCAGCCAATAGCGCAATACGGGCTAGAACGCTTACTTGGCTATTCAGCGTTTTGCAGCCAACGGGCAATATCGGGCGCAAAATACGTGAGGATGCCGTCCGCGCCCGCGCGCTTAAACGCGTGCATGGCTTCAAGGACAACCGCTTTCTCGTCTAGCCAACCTTTTTCTGCCGCAGCCTTGAGCATCGCGTACTCGCCACTGACTTGGTAGGCAAAAGTTGGCACAGCAAAGGCGTCTTTTACGCGACGCACGACATCAAGGTACGGCATGCCGGGCTTGACCATGACCATATCCGCGCCCTCTTCAATATCCAAAGCCACTTCGCGCAAGGCCTCATCGCCATTGGCCGGGTCCATTTGGTAGCTGTATTTGTTACCGCCCGCGAGATTTTGCGCAGAACCGACGGCGTCGCGAAACGGGCCGTAATAACTGGAGGCGTACTTGGCGGAATACGCCATGATCAATGTGTTGCGGTGTGAAGCAGACTCCAAGGCCTCTCGGATCGCCCCAATGCGTCCGTCCATCATGTCGGAGGGCGCGACAATGTCTGCGCCGGCATCGGCATGCGACACCGCTTGCTTCACCAGTACCTCGACGGTCTCGTCATTGAGGATATAGCCGTCACTGTCCATCAACCCATCCTGGCCGTGGCTGGTGAAGGGGTCTAACGCGATATCGGTCATCACGCCCAACTCGGGGAAGTGTTCTTTAAGGGCGCGCACCGCGCGCTGCGCCAGCCCCTCAGGGTTGTAGGCCTCTTCGGCGTGCTCGGACTTGAGCGACGTTGGGGTCACCGGAAACAGTGCGACCACGGGAATGGATAAGCGACACAGGTCCTCGGCGGCGCGCAACAGGTGATCAATACTCAGCCGCTCAACGCCCGGCATGGACGCCACCGCTTCACGCTGATTGGTGCCATCCAGCACAAACATTGGGTAGATTAAATCGTCCGTGCTCAGCGTATGCTCGCGCATTAAGCGACGCGAAAAGGCATGCTTGCGCATGCGCCGCATGCGCGTGGCTGGAAACCCAGGTCTGTTCATCAGCTCTCTCCCCTGCTCCGGCCCCAGGCCAGTGTTCTCGATCTCGGCATCTTACCGCCAGCCCCCAACAAATCCCAGCGACACGTGATGCCGAGTGATTACACGTCGCACCAGAGGACATCGGCGAATCATCAACAGCCGCGTATAATGTCACCCATCATCTGCTACTCGACTCCCGGAAATCGCATCACCATGAAGACCTACTGCGTTATCGGCAACCCCGTCGCACACAGCCAATCGCCGCGCATCCACACACTGTTCGCTGAGCAGACCGGGCGCGCTGTAACTTATACCCGCGAAGCGCTGGACCTCAAGACCTTCGAAACTGATATTGCAGAGCTGTTTTCCGACGGTTTGCACGGCTGCAATGTGACCGTGCCGTTCAAGGAACGGGCGCTGAATGTGTGCGCGCATCTGAGTGAGCGCGCTCAAGAAGCGCAGGCTGCCAATACCTTGATTCGCGAAGCAGACGGACGGCTACGCGGCGACAACACTGACGGTGTCGGCCTGGCGCGCGACCTGACTCACAACCATGGCGTCACCCTCAGCGGTGCACGCATCTTGATCGCCGGCGCCGGCGGCGCTGCACGCGGTATCGTCCGACCGTTGCTGGACGCTTCACCTGAAGCCGTTGTCATCAGTAATCGCACGCCCTCCAAGGCCGACGATTTGGCGACCGCATTCGCCGCAGCTGGACCGGTATCAAGCCTGGCGTATGACGCACTACCGGCTCAACCGTTTGATGTGCTGATCAACGCGACCAGTACCAGCCTGAGTGGCGCGGTACCGCCCATTCCTGACCATTGCTTGGGCGCTGACAGCGTGTTGTACGACCTGATGTATGCCAAAACACCCACCGCCTATTTGCGTTGGGGGCAAGACGCCGGCGCAAGTCGCTTAATCGACGGCATCGGCATGCTGGTGGAACAGGCTGCAGAGTCTTTCTATCTTTGGGAAGGTGTGCGCCCTGACACCGCACCCGTGATAGAGGCATTGAGTCAGATATGAGTCAGCGTCTATGCCGTGGGTTTGTGATCGTCGTGTGGGTGCTGCTGTGCCAGTGGGGGTGCTCAGGCTCCGTGGCAAGGTCCAGCAACGCGCCGCCAACCATCACGCAGTTCGACAGCGCCACAATCCGAGTCCAGGCTGTGCCTTTACAGGTTGAAGTGGCCCGCACCCCTAAGCAACGTCAGACGGGTTTGGCCGGGCGCCA
>DOIU01000471.1:0-4079 GCA_003511825.1 Gammaproteobacteria bacterium
AGACAGAGACGAGACAAACGGAATGATCATGACGCCCATGACCAGACCCGCCGCCAGTGCACTCTCCGAGGCGACGTCGAGGCCGATGGCTTCTCCCCAGCCGCGAATCAAGGGCGCTACCGTCAGGGCGGCGAAAAAACCGTAAACCACCGTCGGCACGCCCGCCAGGATTTCTAACATGGGTTTGGCGAATGCGCGAAACTTGGAGGAGGCATATTCAGACAGGTAGATGGCCGTCATCAAGCCAACAGGCACTGCAATGACCATCGCAATGGTCGAGATCAGCAAGGTACCTACAAACAGGGGGATGGCACCAAAGGAGCCGGTGGACCCAACCTGATCGGCGCGAATAGCCGTCTGCGGACTCCATGTCGTGCCAAACAGAAAATCGGCGGGCGGGATTTCACCAAAAAAACGCGTCGATTCAAACAAGACCGACAAGACGATGCCGACCGTGGTGACAATCGCCACGACCGAGCAGAGAATCAGGATGCCGAGAACGACTTTCTCAACAAACACGCGGGCACGATAGGCGGCGGAGATGCGACCCATGCCCCAGGCAGCACCGGCCAATGCAATAATGACCACCAGCGCTGTGCGCAGGTAGCTGCTGTAGTTTTGCACCGCATTCAGATAATCAGCAGCCTCTTGTGTCAGCGGATCGACATCGTCCGTCAATGAGCCCTGCTCTGCCACGAGCTTGATATCGTTAATCACCAGGCTGAGTTCACCGGACGGCAACGACGCCATCGACTCGGGCAACTTATCGACCAGCATGCCATCAATGACGGTGGGTTCAAAAATGATCCACACCAGGAGCAGTATCAACGCAGGCAAACCACACCACAGTGCGGTCATGTAGCCATAGTAGCTGGGCAGAGAATGAAGATTGGCTGCGCCACCCGAGGCGCTCGCAACGCGCAACGACCGCTGCCGCCCGTAGATCAGGCTAGCAATGGCGAGCACCGCAATGGTCACTAATAAGGTTCCGGAGTTCATACCTGGATCACCCACACAGGAGGTCTGTACCTGCAAACAAAAAGGATCGGTATTGTACTACCGATCCTCTTTTTTACACCTTTATATCGAACTTCGATGTACCGCGTGTTACAGAGACGACAGCGGCGCTAACGTCGTTGCTGCCTCTCGAATGCTTGCACGCTTGGCTTCGTCCAGAGGAATCAGGCCCTTATCGGTCAGGTAGCCTTCTTCGCCGAACGCATTTTCAGAGGTGAACTCCGTCAGGAACTCTTTGATACCCGGCACTTTACCCACGTGCGCTTTCTTCACATAGAAGTACAAGGGGCGTGAGACCGGATAGTCGCCGCTGGCAATGGATTCGAATTCTGCCGCAGAACCGTCCACCAATGAACCCTGGACCTTATCGGAGTTTTGCTCCAAGAAGCTGTAGCCGAAGATACCGTAGGCATCAGGGTTGGCTTCCAGTTTTTGGACGATCAGGTTGTCATTCTCGCCCGCTTCGACATAGGCACCGTCTTCACGGATTGTGTGACAGATAGCTTTGAACGCGCTTTTGTCGGCTTTTTTCATGGCAGCCAGGAAGTCGAATTTCTTGCAGCCTTTTTCCATCGCGAGCTCGACGAAGGCGTCACGCGTACCGGAAGTCGGCGGCGGTCCGAGCACTTCAATTTTCGCATCGGGCAGCTCAGGGTTGATTTCTGACCATTTGGTGTAAGGGTTAGCTACCAGCGTGGGGCTACCATCAGCTGCAGGTACTTCTTTCGCCAGCGCCAGGAAGATTTCTTTGCGTGTGATATTCAGCTGCTTGCTGGCCTTTGAATTGGCCATCACGATACCGTCGTAGCCAATCAGGACTTCGATGACGTCTTTTACGCCGTTTTTCTGGCACATCTCAAACTCAG
Organism: Gammaproteobacteria bacterium; assembly: GCA_003511825.1. Lineage (GTDB taxonomy): Bacteria > Pseudomonadota > Gammaproteobacteria > Granulosicoccales > Granulosicoccaceae > UBA7957. The sequence goes on from DOIU01000471.1 coordinate 1,884, forward strand.
ACTGCTTGATACGACGAGACGCGTTTGTGATATCGGGTGTGTTGACATCGACGCCTGCGCAGAAAAGCTTCATGCCGCCGCCTGTACCCGTGGATTCGATTTTGGGGGTTTTCATACCGGATGCTTTTCCGAAACGTTCAGCAACGACAGTCGCGAACGGAAAAACCGTGGAAGATCCGACGATATTGATCTGATCGCGTCCCGCCGCATGCGCAGTTGCGATCGTCGTGGCCGCAAGGGCGCTTGCCAGAATCATCTTCTTCATTATGCATTCCTCAGTGTGTTTGAAAAACGCGGTCATTGTCACGGGGTTTTATGACACGAATATGACAAAAATGCTTCGGAATATGACAAAGCCCCACAGAACGCGAGGCTTTAGTAGAAGAAACAACCAGAACGCGCTGCAATGGCTGGCTGTCACCCGTCTAGAGAGGCGTTAAGCGACGACACATTTTTTGGGGAAACGCACCTGGAATTCAGCAAACTCGCCGACCTCACTGCTGATCAGTAGGTCACCGCCATAGCGTTCCATCACATGGCGCGTGATGGAAAGCCCCAGCCCAGTGCCACCCACCTCTCGGGAGCGGCCGGCATCCACACGGTAGAAACGCTCCGTGAGGCGCGACAAGTGGCCCTCAGGGATACCGTCGCCATTGTCGCGCACCGTAAAGCAGGCGTTGCCGAAACTGTCACGCCCCCAATTCACCTGTATCTCTGTGCCCATCGGGGTGTGTAAGACGGCATTTCGGCACAAATTCAACACCACGCCCTCAACTTCCATTTCAATGGCATTCACATTGAGCCCCTCATCCAAGTTGAGGTGAAATTGATGGCTGTCTCGCGCGACGGTCTGCTCAAGATCAGCGACCACACTGCGTACCATCTTCGCAACATCCAGCTCGTTACCCGCATCGTCGGGCAGCGCCGTGCTCTCTAGCCGTGATAGGGTCAGCAGGTCGTGGATCAAGCTCTCCATGCGATTGGCCTGATCGCGCGCGCTCCTCACGGGCTCTTGCAATGATTCGGGCATCTCTGGCGCCGACTGCAAGATTTCCAGATAGCCCGCAATCACCGTCAGCGGCGTGCGCAGCTCATGCGACGCATTGGCGATGAATGCCTTCCTGATTCTGCCTAGCTCCACTCGTTCACTGATATCGCGCGATGTCATGAGAAACTGCTTCTTACCAAAGGGCGTCAGGGTTACAGAGATGTTCTTTTTATGATCGACCGGTGAGCGTATTTCGAGTTCCTTGCGCCCATCGGGATTCTGTAGATGCTCGAGAAAATCCGGTTCGCGAATAAGATTGCCAATAAAGGTGCCCAGATCGCGTTTGCGATCAACCCCGAGCAAATGCTCGGCACCTGAATTTGCCCACTCCACTTCACGCGAACCGTTAAGCACCACTGCCGCTCCAGGTAGGGCGGCGATGGCCGTATTCATCCGATTCAGCAATTCCTTGTAGCGCTTTTTACGCTTTTTATCGGCGCGCTCGTTGCGATGGATGTGCTGCACGATGAGCGCCCAAATGCCGCCTGCGTCGGGGGCATTGCGCGGCTTTACGCCTGATGCCAGCCATCGCTCAAGACGATACAACTGGTACAGATTCCATGCGATGTAACTGCTGATGGGCAGCAAAAACGCCAGTATCCAGTACCCGGTGAGCCAGCCAATCACGGGCACCATCAACACCGTCAATCCAAGACGCCATCGTTCGATTTCCCAGGCGGTATTCATCTACCGCACCCCGCCAATGTCAAAACTGGCGGGCGACACGCTATGGCAATTAACGGAACCTGTGATTCACGCAGCCGCTGAAAAGCGGTATCCCGCACCACGCACTGTTTGAACCATGTGATCAAGCCCATGGGGCTTAAGCACTTTGCGCAGTCGCAGAATGTGTACGTCAACCGTTCGTTCCTCCACATACACGCTCTGTCCCCACACAAAATCGAGGAGCTTAGAGCGAGAATACACCCGGTCGGGATGTGTCATGAAAAATTGCAGCAACTTGAATTCCGTGTTGCCGATGTTGACCACTTCACCGTCGATGGCGACGTTGTGGGCACCGAGATCCATGGAGAGCTTGCCCGCCTTGAGCACGTCATTCTCCGCGTAGCCCCGCGTGCGGCGAAGCAAAGCGTTAATGCGCGAAAACAACTCGCGCAAGCCCACAGGCTTGGTCATGTAGTCGTCGG
>DOIU01000471.1:4405-4618 GCA_003511825.1 Gammaproteobacteria bacterium
GTCGTCGGCACCGGCATCCAAGCCCTTGACCTTATCGTATTCTTCCGCGCGAGCGGTCAGCATAATAACGGGAATTTCGCGATAGATTTCATCGCGTCGCAATGCGCGGATGAGTTCGATACCCGGCACATCCGGCAGCATCCAATCCACAATTGCCAAGTCTGGGCGCTGATCAGCGATGCAGGCCCGGGCAGCGGCAACATCTTGCTCTTC
>DOIU01000300.1 GCA_003511825.1 Gammaproteobacteria bacterium
ATTATCGAAGCTACGAGCACGCACACGCGATACCGCACACCCTCTGCCTGCTCTTCGTTTATGATCCCAGCACGCACTCGCTACGCCTACTGGATAAAAGTATTACGCCTATTCAAGCACGTCACAAGCAAGGGCTTCCGTGAAAATTTCACAGGTAAGCTGTGCAGCAATGCCGCCCCTGTACAGGACTGAGATCGGCGCCAATATTCGTTATAGTCGGGCACGATACAACAATCATACAGGCCGTCAGGAGGAGGATAGATGCAGATTCAGATGAGTGCCGAGGAGGTCAATCGCTTTCTCGATAAAGAATTTCCGCAGATTCACAGCAACGGGCGCGTCTACACGGTCGAGTCGGTGGAGTCGGGCGTTGCGCGGCTGCGCTTCAGCCCCAGCGACGCACATCTGCGTCCCGGCGGGACGGTGTCGGGTCCATCCATGTTCACCTTGGCGGATCTGGCGGCCTATGCCGTCATTCTCGCACATCTCGGCCCGGTGGCACTGGCGGTCACGACGAGCCTGAACATTAACTTCCTGCGCAAGCCTGAACCCGGCGATATGCTAGGCGTGTGCAGCATTCTCAAGCTCGGCAAGCGCTTGTGCGTGCTCAATGTGGATATTCTGAGCGGTCCCGAGGAGACGCTGGTCGCACACGCGACGTCCACGTATTCGATTCCGGTGTAACCACGCCATAGACGCCGCCGTTGAGGTAGCTGGCCACACAGTCAAACGCTTCATCCCAGGCGCTGCGCATGGCCGGTGTGAGCTCATCAAACAGCACATCGGCCATGGCCTGCAACACACTGGCTTTGAGCGCGGCCAGCAGCACCGCATCGGCATAGACGCTTTGGTAGTCGTCGCAAATCTTTCGCAGCTGAGACGCGTAGGTCCCATTGACGCGGGCGCCGTTGTCCGCGTAAGGCAGTAAGATAGCCGTGATGATATTCGGGTGACGCGTGCGATCGGCCCCAAACTGCCGCCGCACTTGCGGTTGTGCCCGAAAGAACAAGTCATACATCCGGTAACTGATATCCTCAGCGTTATCGCGGAGCAAGGCGGAAGACTGGCCCAGCACCCGCTCACCAACCATAGACATTTTTTGCAATGACGATTTCCCAGTGCGTCGATCAGAAAGGTTGCGTGCCACCTGAAGGCCTCTGACCGCAGGTGACAACGCACTTTTAATAGTTTGTATTGAATTGTCTATTTCAGACGGCGCGAGAATGCCAGCGAGCAACCGAATGTGTATACATTCGTATAGCCCACAGGCGTCAAGAATCGGCGCTAATTGGCTTCAATCTGCCGAATCGCGTCCTGGGCGACGGCATTGCTGGGGTCAATGTCGAGCACCATTTGGTAGGTCTCAAACGCATTACTACCCGGCGGTTCGCGCAGACGACCGATGGCCATATGCGCTTCTCCAACCGAGAGCAAACGTTCCAGTTTGGCCATTTGCTCTGGGCTTAAGGTGACGGGCTCTGCGACGGCGCTGACCCCAGGGTCGGAGGCGGGTGCCGGCAGCAGCTGTGCCCGAAAACCGTAGGCCAGCCCTCCCAACAGCAGCACCGCGACGACACCGATCGCGCTATACAGACCGGTGCGACTGCGCCCCGTGGTCTGCTCGCCGGCGACCCGAATCTTATCCGTCACGGCAACGGTACCACCGGTGGGCGTGACCTGTGTGACACCCAACATCTCGTCGATCAAGGCGATCAATTCCGCAGCGCTCTGCAAGCGTTCATCGCGGTTTTTCATCATCAGACGATCGATCAATGGCTGGAACGGCTGCTTGTCCTCCGGCAATGGCGGCACGGGGTTGTTGATGTGCATGAGTGCGGTGGAAAACGGGTCTTGGCCAACAAAGGGTTTTGCCTCAGCCAGCATTTCATAGAGCACGACACCCAGGCTATAGAGATCCGCCCGAAAATCGACCGCCTGCCCCATCGCCTGCTCGGGACTCATGTATTCCGGCGTACCAACGGCGTAGCCAATCGCCGTGAGTTGGGTATCCGCCTGCACCGCTTTGGCAATGCCAAAATCTGACAACACCGCGTCACCACTGGCTTTAAACAGGATATTGGCCGGCTTGACGTCGCGGTGAATAAAGCCGCGCTCATGCGCCATTTGCAGTGCACTGGCGACCTGGCGAATCACCAACAGCGGCTGGGCGGGATTGTCGTTATTGTAGATTCTGTCTTTGAGGTTGGGCCCAGGCACATACTCCATGGCCATGTAGTAGTAATCACCGGCCTTACCGATGTCATAAACGGTGACGATATCGGGGTGGTTGCTGAGCTGGGCGACGATTTTGCCTTCTTTGAGGAAACGGTCGCAAAAAGACGCATCGGACGCCATCTTCGGGTCCATGATCTTGATGGCGACCTCGCGGTCGAGAGACTCTTGCATGGCCAGATAGACACTGGCCATACCGCCCTGCCCCAGTTTGGACAGGAGTTTATATCCTGGAATATTCATGGCTGGGGATTATACGGATGAGTATCCCGCCACGCAGCCCGAGCGATTACAGCTCGAAACGCACGCCCGCGGTCACGCCGGTTTCAGTAAAGTCCGTCAGGCCCATCAAGGTGCGCACGTCGATAAACGCTTGGGTGCCACCACGAAAGACCGAAGACAGACCCAAGCCCATGGTGAAGTAGTCACGGTCCGGGGAGTCGGTCTCAAACAGCAACTCGTTCTGTCGCGGGTCATGGATGTACACCGTGGTGACTTCGCGCTCATCGTCACTGTATTCGTGTATCCACTCCAGATGTGCCTGTGGCACCAGCACACCAAAGCCGGTGTTGGCGACGGTACTGGCGCGGAAACCCAGCGCGGTCGTGATGGACTCAATCTCTTGCTCTTCAAAGCGCAGATTGAGGCCCTCTGTGCCAGATTCCTCAAAGGCGTCCACGTCGACCTTCAAGTACTGGGCACGCAGATACGGCGCAAAGGTAAAGCTGCCACTGCGAATATCGGTGCCTCCCCCAAAACTGAACGCGATCTGGTCGCTGTCAGTCTCGCTTTCGGCAGAGCGGCTGGCGCCGTCATTGGGGTTGCCGTTGGGGTCCGTCGCATCCGTGTTGGAGGCAATCTCAATGCTGCGCTCCATATCAATGGTGGTCTGGCCAATGGTCAGGATGCCGTCAAAATAATAGTTATCGGTATAAAACAAGCCGTAGGTCGAGAAGCTGGTGGCCTCGGTATCCAAGCCGCCACCCGACACATTGGCCGTGGTATCAAAATCCGATTCGCTGCTGTTAAAGCCGACAGCAAGGCCGAGCACCACTTGCTCATTCATGCGGTAATCAGCGCCCACGGTAAAGCCGGCTGCATCGTATTCAAAGCCGTCTTCGCCATCCGTGCCGTCTTTTTCACCCGAACCAAAATCACCGTTGATAAACACGCCCCAGCGGTTGTCGGTTAAATCGCCTTCACCGGCCCCCGCGCCGGAGAGATCACCATCAACCTCGGCTGAATACGCATACAGCGCATCACTGCCGAAAAGATTCACGGCACTGAGCGTCAAAGTGGAGGAGCGCGACAGCAACGCTGAGAGCCGCTTGCTGACATTGGAGAGTTGGCTACCGGTTGACTCAGTCGCCATGGAGCCGGTGGCGGCCCCCTCTTCACCGGCGATATTTTGCAGGGC
>DOIU01000253.1:0-9934 GCA_003511825.1 Gammaproteobacteria bacterium
GGGTCTACTGAAATGACCGTGGCAATCACCTGGACTTCATTTTTAAAGCCCTTCGGAAACAGCGGACGCAACGGGCGGTCAATCAGCCGTGAAGTCAGTGTTTCGTTTTCACTCGGGCGACCTTCACGCTTGAAAAATCCGCCGGGGATTTTGCCCGCAGCGTAAGTGCGCTCCTGATAGTTAATGGTGAGCGGAAAAAAATCCTGGCCCGGAGCCGCTTCTTTGTGCCCCACGGCCGAGACCAAAACCACCGTGTCTCCCATACTGGCGACGACTGCGCAACTCGCCTGCCGCGCGACCTCGCCGGTCTGCAAAGTGACGATTTGATCGCCATATTGGAACTGTTTGGTATGTGTATTCACAGAATTTCCTGAAAGTTGCGGTTAGCGACGCAATCCGAGACGCTGGATCAGACTCTGGTAACGCTCTTGGCTTTTGCCTTTGAGGTAGTCGAGTAATTTGCGGCGCTGATTGACCATGCGCAGCAATCCGCGGCGGGAGTGGTGGTCGTGGGAATGTGTTTTGAAATGTTCTGTCAGGTGCACGATGCGCGATGTCAGAAGCGCGACTTGCACCTCTGGTGATCCGGTGTCCTTAGGATCGATTTGGTATTCCTTAACGATAGCAGCTTTCTGCTCAGCACTGAGGCAAGACATGTCATATCTCCAATCAAATGAAAAAATACGCCTGAATCCGCGACTTGGAAGCAGAATCAGGTAAGAAAAACCCCGAAAAAATCGGGCAAAAATAAGCGGGTATTGTAACACCGCCTGACCGGCTAACAAGGCGAAATCCGGTTAATTACAAATTAAACACCTTTTTGGGCTGCAGAGCCTGAACGGCAGTGATCTGCCCCAGCCCCAGAAACTGTCCACTGTGTGCATAGACACGCACCATCGGTCCGCTTGGCAGATTGGGGTACGATGCCAGATCGACCAACCGCCCGGCACAAAACGCCTCGCCTTGCGCCGCGTGAAGATCGACGCGAGTAAACCCCGTCAACGCCACGTCAATCGGCAGCAGTAGCGACAGGAGCTGCTCGGGCGTGTTGTCTTTCACGGCTTGCAGCGCGTCCAATGTGATCGTCGAGTGCTCGGCGAACGGCGTGACTGCCGTGCGCGCCAAGTACGACACATGTGCGCCACAGCCGAGTGACTCGCCGATGTCTTCAACCAGCGTGCGGATGTACGTGCCTTTGGAACAGCGCACTCGCAGACGCAGTGTGGTCGGCGTCTGTTCCAGCAGTTGTAAGTCCATAATCCGCACCTGTCGCGGCTCGCGGGTCACTTCCACCCCTTTGCGCGCCAAGCGGTACAGGGGCTTGCCGTCTTTCTTCAGGGCGGAGTGCATGGGAGGAATCTGTTGAATATCACCCGTGAATTGCGTCAACGTGCGCAAGACCTCAGCGCGATCCAAGGGCGGCACGGGTCGTTGCGAAACGACATCACCTTCGCGATCACCGCTCTCAGTCACCACCCCGAGCGCAGCTTCAGTGACATACTCTTTGTCGGCGTCGAGCAAGAACGCGGAAACTTTGGTCGCTTCACCGAAGCAGATGGGCAACATGCCGGAGGCCAGTGGGTCGAGGCTGCCGGTATGGCCGGCCTTTTTGGCGCGGTAGATCGCCTTGGCTATTTGCAGGGCTTTATTCGAGGACAAACCGAGCGGTTTGTCCAACAACAGAATACCGTTCACGTGACGGCGGGACGCGCGGGTGTCTACCATGAATGACGACTGACGCTCAGGTGTCGTCGCCGGGCGTGGTGTTGGAGCGCACGGCCGCATCAATCAGGCCTGACAGACGAGAGCCTTCTTCCATGCTGGTGTCGTATACAAAACGCAATATCGGCACAGCGCGCAAGGTCAGGCGCTTACTGAGCAGATGACGCATCGCGCCCAGACCTTCCTGCAAGGCTTCATCCGTCGCCTCGAGTTGATCTTCGTTGAGTACGGTGTAGAAAATGGTGGCAATCGACAGATCACGAGTGACCTCCACCGCACTGATGGTGAGCAAGGGCGAGACACGAGGATCTTTCAGCTCGTCGCGAATCAGCGGCACAATCTCGCGCTGAATCTGATCGGCAACGCGGTAGCTTCGCGGGTAATCTCTGGCCATAGTGCAGGAGCGCTCGGATACGTGGCGCGCTTACAGCGTGCGCGCCACTTCCTTGCGTTCGTAAACCTCGATCTGGTCACCGGGTCGGACATCGGTGTAGTTTTTCACGCCGATACCACACTCGGTGCCCATGCGGACCTCATTCACATCGTCTTTAAAGCGACGCAGCGATTCCAGCTCACCCTCGTAGATAACGACATTGTCGCGCAAGACACGGATAGGTTGATCGCGTCGCACCACGCCATCGACCACAATGCTGCCAGCGATTTGGCCAAACTTGGGCGACTTGAACACGTCTTTCACTTCGGCAAGACCGATGATTCTTTCTTGAATCTCCGGCGCGAGCAGTCCACCTGCCACGTTCTTGACCAGATCGATCAAGTCGTAGATCACGCTGAAATACTGCAGATCGACACCCTGCTCGGTGATGACCTTGCGTGCCGAGTTGTCTGCACGGGTGTTGAAGCCGACCAGAATAGCGCCAGACGCCGCCGCCAGCGTGGCGTCGGATTCGTTGATACCGCCAACGCCGCCGCCGATCACCTGAATACTGACTTCGTCCGTTGAGAGTTTTTCGAGCGACTCCTTAATCGCCTCAAAACTGCCACGTACATCGGCTTTCACCAACAGTTTGAGCGTTGACTTACCACTTTCTTTGATCTGCGAGAAGACATCATCCAGACTGGCCGGACCACTCTCAGACAAGCGCACGGCGCGCTGCTTGCTCTGGCGCAGGGATGCCAGCTCGCGGGCGGCCTTTTCATTGTCGGCCACCAGAAACTCGTCACCCGCCTCAGGCGTACTGGACAAGCCCAGCACCTGCACCGGAATGGACGGGCCGGCCACCTCAACTTGCTCGCTGTTCTCGTCGAACATCGCGCGCACGCGGCCAAGCTCTTGGCCACAGAGGATCAAATCCCCTTTCTTGAGTTCGCCACTTTGCACCAGCACGGTCGCCACCGGACCACGGCCTTTATCGAGCGTTGCTTCAATCACAATACCATTGGCGTTGCCTTGAGCCGGCGCACTCAGCTCCAGGACTTCCGCCTGCAGCAAAATAGCATCGAGTAACTCATCAATACCCTGCCCGGTCATTGCAGAGACATTGATGAACATGATGTCACCGCCCCAGTCTTCGGGAATGACTTCATGCTGTGACAATTCGTTCTTCACTCGATCGGGGTCAGCGGCTTCTTTATCAATCTTATTGACGGCAACGATCATGGGTACTTTGGCCGCACGCGAATGCTGAATCGCCTCAATCGTCTGTGGCATCACGCCGTCATCGGCCGCCACGATCAAGATCACGATATCGGTACTCTGCGCACCGCGCGATCGCATCGCAGTAAACGCCGCGTGACCCGGTGTATCAAGGAAGGTCACCACGCCTTTTTCTGTTTCGACGTGGTAGGCGCCGATATGCTGGGTGATACCACCGGCCTCTGACGAAGCAACCCGCGAGTGACGAATGTAGTCGAGCAGCGAGGTTTTACCGTGATCAACATGGCCCATCACCGTCACCACAGGTGGTCGCGTCGCAACTTCGCCTTGCGCATCGCCGGCCACTTTTTCAGCGAGCGCTACCTCAGCGTCGTCACTGGACGTCGTAATCGCGATATGCCCCATCTCTTCGACGACGAGAATCGCGGTTTCCTGATCGAGTACTTGGTTGATGGTCGCCATCACGCCCATGTTCATCATGGTCTTGATGATCTCGGCCGCTTTAACGGCCATGCGATTGGCAAGGTCTGCGACGGTAATCGTCTCCGGCACAGAGATATCGCGTTTCACGGGTTGAGTCGGCATCTCAAACGCATGCTTGGCATCACCGCCGCGCGCTGCCGCGCCACGTGCACCACCGCGCCCTGCCTTGCCTTTGCGCTTACCAGACTTGTCTTTGCGCACGTGTAGCTGCCCACGCCCAGGGGCGCCCTTGGAGGCCGGCGGCGATCCACCGCCTGAACGCCCACTAGACGTTCGCGATTTCGCAGGTTCTTTGCGAGCATGTTCCTTGCGTGCCGGTGTAGCCGCTGCTGCCGCAGCCGTCTGGCGAGCGAGTTCAGCTTCGGCGGCGGCAATTTTTTGCGCTTCTACCTCAGCTTCAGCTTCCGCCTTACGCTTCGCTTCTTCCTCAGCTTCGAGGCGGCGATGCTCTTCCTCAGCTTGCTGCTTTTGCAGCTGCTTCTCCTCCTGCTCTTTGCGCTTTTGCTCTTCAGCGGCCTGACGCTTCGCTTCGAGCTCTTCGTTCTCAGACTGCTTGCGGCCGAGCTCCGTGCGCAGTTTTTGCTGCCGCTCTTCCTCGCCTTTCATGGCTTCGCTGCGCTTGACGTAGGTCCTGCGTCCGCGCACTTCGACGTTGACCGTCTTCTTGCCACTGGAATCGATTTTAATTTCACTGACGCGTTTGCGGCGCAAGGTGATCTTGCGTGCACTACTTGGCGTGTCAGACTTGCCGTGTGAGCGGCGCAAATGCGTGAGCAATTGCTTTTTTTCTTCGTCGGATATGAGATCGGAATCGGACTCTTTTTTGAGGCCGGCCTCCGACAACTGCACGAGCAGTTTTTCGATCGGTGTCCCGACGACTTCCGCCAGTTGTTTTACCGTGACTTCTGCCATTACTGTGTAAACCTCCGGCGCTTACTCTGAAACCTGGTCTTCGTCTTGAAACCAGTGTTCGCGTGCTTTCATGATGAGTTTCCCAGCAAGCTCTTCATCCATGTCATCAAAGACCATGAGCTCGTCCACGGATTGTTCAGCAAGATCGTCCAAAGTGACGATGCCCTTGCCCGCAAATTTATACGCGAGTGCCTCTTCCAGGCCGTCCAGTGCAAGCAACTCATCAGACGGCTTGCTACTCTCAATCACCTCTTCACTGGCGATGGCTTTGGTCAACAAAGCGTCGTGAGCGCGACTGCGCAACTCATTGACGATGTCTTCATCAAACTCTTCGATATCCAGCAATTCTTGATGCGGCACATAGGCGACTTCTTCAACGCTGATAAAGCCTTCCTGTACCAGAATTTGTGCAACTTCTTCGTCGACGTCGAGCTGCTCCATAAAGGCCGCAATGTACTCGCGTGCTTCCGCTTCATTGCGCTCCTCGGCGCTCGACTCGTCCATGACATTGAGTTCCCACTGGGTCAGCTCACTGGCCAAGCGCACGTTCTGACCGCCGCGACCGATGGCAAGCGAGAGCTTCTCGGCGTCGACCGCGAGGTTCATGCTGTGCGAGTCCTCATCGACGACAATGGACTTCACCTCAGCCGGTGCCATGGCGTTGATGACGAACTGCGCGGGATTCTCGTCCCACAAGATGATGTCAATGCGTTCGCCCGCCAGCTCGTTGGACACCGTCTGGACGCGCGATCCGCGCATTCCGACGCACGCACCCACTGGATCGAGGCGAGGATCGTGCGACAAGACGGCGATCTTAGCGCGCGCACCCGGATCACGGGCAGCGCCTTTAATTTCGATCACGCCCTGCCCCACCTCAGGCACCTCCAGCTTGAACAGCTCGATCAAGAACTCAGGCGCGGTGCGACTGACAAACAGCTGCGGGCCACGCGGCTCAGAGCGGACATCTTTCAGGAATCCACGCACGCGATCACCCGGCCTGATGGGCTCGCGCGGAATCAAATCTTCTCGCGGGATAAAACCCTCGGTATTGCTGCCGAGATCAATGTACACGCCGCTACGCTCGGTACGCTTGACGATCCCCATAACAGGCTCGCCCACGCGCGGCAAATAGGCTTCAACGATACTGGCGCGTTCAGCTTCGCGCACTTTTTGGACGATGACCTGCTTTGCAGCCTGGGCGGCAATGCGGCCAAACTCCACCGACTCGATTTCTTCCTCAACGAACCCGCCGAGTTCCAGCTCGGGGTCATCCTCGCGCGCGGCCGAGATTGTGATCTGTCGCAGCGGGAACTCTTGCTCGATATCGTCCTCGACGGCTTCCCAGCGTCGAAACGTCTTGTAGTCGCCCGTGTTGCGATTGATTTCGACGCGAACGTCGATATCCATGGCATATTTTTTCCGGGTCGCAGACGCAAGTGCCGCTTCCAATGCGCCAAAGATGATTTCTTCCTCCACACCTTTTTCGTTGGAAACCGCATCTACAACCAGCAGAATTTCTTTCGTCATGATTCCGTTTGCCTCTTTATCGCGCGAGTCGCGTCACCAAAATTGCATACCCAATCTGAGGTGCCGCCATTAAACCTGTTTCGGAAGTAGCTTTGCTTGTTCTATGCCATCAATCGGGATGGTGTAATGTTCACCATCCACTTCAACCACAACATCCTCACCCTGGACCTCGGTCAGCTGCCCACGGAAGTTGCGCCGCCCCAGAATTAAATCAAAGGTTTTGACCTTCACTTCCTCAGACACATAGCGCTGGAAGTCTTTAGCGTCAAAGAGCGGCCGCTCAATACCGGGCGATGACACCTCAAGCACATATTCACCGCTGATCGGATCTTCAACATCCAAGACCGCACTGACCTGGTTGCTGACCAACGCGCAATCATCCAGCACCACACCACCGTCTTTATCGATGTACACCCGCAGCGTGGCGCCATTTTCGGCCATGCCGTAAACCGCACCGACAAATTCATAACCCAGTGAAACCACAACGGGTTCGAGGCACTGCCAAATTTTATCGGATGCTTTTTGCATGACCCACACCAGTGAAATCTGAGTATTTTAACGCGTTTAGCCGACTTCTTAACGACACACGACGTATGTGCCTAGCCGCCGACACACCACACACATCCTAGGTAAGAACAATCCCGTCGCCTAATAAAAAGGCCCCTAAAAAGGGGCCTTTTCGCAGTCATTCTGGTAGCGGGTGGCTGGCGCCAGCGGAAGTCGCCGCTGGTACTGATCCGCGACGTTGTCGCCAAGCGAGTACCTGCCCAAAGCGCGTTACTATCGACTTGAGGGAGCCCACGCTTGTTTAAAGGCGGGATTGTACCGAAAAACCACCCTGCGCTTCAATGCCACCACCAAAAAAAGTGCAAAGTTTCAGTGAGTGTCGCCATCGCCCCCTCAATGTGATGGCAGCTCAAAGGCACCTATCGCGGGCTGCGACGGACGCGGATTGCCGGCATGATCAACAAAAATATCCAAGCCATAGAGCGATTGGAAGGTGTCATACACCGCATGCCGCACATTGCTCCCAAGCGCCGGAGCCCCCTCGGACAAGGCAAAGTTGGCCTGGGACACATCAACCAACTTCGGATTGGCGAACACGCAGTGCGTGCACAACCCAGTCTCGGCGCGTAATGCGGCCAAATCCGCGACGCGATCAGCGCCGTTGGCTTCAATGTAGTAACTCTCCGTCGCATCGTCGAAAAACAGATTGCGATCCATCTGCACCGCACCAGCGTCATGTGCGATTAACGACAGATCAAAAAAGTGGTTCTCCGGGTGATCGTCTTTTTGACTGATAAGATTGCCGCTGATGTCCACAAATCCGGCGTAGATGGCGTTGATACCGTCGTGCACGTCATAGATCGTGTTATCGACCACGTAGCGATCCAAGACACCATGCCACAGCGCAATGGCCGTACCTTGGTGCCATGGATTGCCCGGATCATAATCTGCGTTGGACGACAGGGGGTGAATGTCATAAATCACATTGCCAACGATGTAGACATCATTCCCCGCCACACCAGAACCGGTATCTGATTGTCGAATACCATAGACGCTGTTGTAACAGGTGTTATAGATGATCCAGAGATTGTGCTTATCGTATTGGTAGCCGAAGCAACTGCCCGCATTCGCCGCACCATTGCCCCGAAAGTCATACGCGGTGTTCTGCGAGAGAATGACATCGGAGGCCTGCTTGATCCCAAACGCCGCCTGACGGTTCTGGTGAGCGACATTCTTGCCAATATAAATGTGATGGAGATAGCGATAGCTGTCTGCCCAGTTCGCCGCATTCACCTGGGCGCAATCGCCACTGATCCGCGTTCAGTAGTTCTCGAGAATCCACACCTGACTGAGTTCACTGGACGCATCTCTGCCCCATAAGCTCGGACCCACACCATGAAAATCGATATCCTCGGTGACGGTCCAATCGCCCAAGTTCTCAAAGTGATTGGCAAAGACCACGATGTTATCGATGGCATCCCCCTGTCCAGGGCGGATGGAAATTGCCGTTGCTGCGCCGGAAGGCTGCTGGCGATTGACGAACCGCGAATGCCGAATGGCCACATGATGGCTGTCGCCCGAGACACTGATCGCACCGCCGGTGCCGCCATCAAAGTCCAAATGCTCTACAAACACGTAGTGCGCGTCTTGTAAATCAAAGGTACCGAGTATCTTTGGCCGATTAGTCGCGCTTTCGCCGCGAATCCAGCACGGATCGGCGGCCGTACAATCAAAGGTGATCAAGCCATTTCTGGGTGTGCGCTCAAGCTTGGTGTTTTCGGGGAAGGTGCCGTGCAACTCAATATACGCCCCTGCCGGCACATTTTCTGGCAAGGTTTTGCGCGGCGCATCCGGCGCGCCCTCACCATTGCGATCATCGCCGAGCGTATAGTCGATGTAATAGGTGTTATTGGCTTGCCAGTCGATGTCTGTGGGCGCCTGAGTTTCTATGGGATGCAGGCCCTCCGCCCACTCCAAACCCGGATCGGGTATACCGATCGGCGACTGATACCCCGACACGATGATGTCACGTTGACGGGTCAGCGTGACGACGATGTCGGCGTTATTGTTCGCGCGATCGGTCGCAGTGACCGTGACTTCATTCAGACCAACGGACAGCGCCAGCGCATCAATGTGCCAACGGGTATCGTCTGCTGCGCTTTTGATGGCATCGCCATCCCCCGTGCAACCTTGCGTACACACCCAGCGCACACCTTGGATCACGTCGTTATCTTCTGCAGCGACGATTACATCAATCGTGGCCGTGTCATGCGAAACGGTAGTGAGGGTCGGGGCAATCAGCGACACAACGGGTTGCTGTGTGTCGCTGATTGCATCTTGGGGTGCAAATTCAGCGGTCACATTTTTGTCACTGTCTAGCATTAGTTGACACTGATCCGACGCGACTGCCGCACAATCACCCTGCCAACCCACAAACTCGTAGCCATTATCCGGGATGGCAGACAAAACCACCTCGGCGGCCATATCCAACGTGGTCGAGCATGCGTCTCTACAGGGCGCGCCAACACCTTCAATGCGCCCACCCGTCTCTGCCACGACCTGCAATTTGTACGTATCGCCGGACCCCGCAGGATTTTGGTCTGACACCGACTTAACGATATCACTACAAGCCGCAGCCATTACCCCGACTAAGGTTAATAAAAAAAGTGTTGCTGACATGATTACCTCTCCATTGCATAGTGCTGTATTTAGCGAGATAACCGAGCAGCAAACCACAAACCATACTTGTATATTTTTCTATCAGGATTTCTGATTAAAGGAAAACAAGACGAGCATTGCTGAACCCTTTCAATCAGCGGAAAACCCCCTAAACCTAACCCAAAAAAATACAAGCAAGGTACAGATTAAAATCCACTTTAAAAACTGGCTCAGCCGACGAAGGTTGTTTAAGAGAAGACACACCAGAATAAAATCCAAGCAATATCAAAAAAACTGATGTATATGAACAGAACACTGGGGATGACAACCGTTTTTACGAGACATAAGCCCCAACAATAACCCAAAGCATCAACCTGGCTTATGATCCAGCAAGGGGCACCATGATCAACCTAACCAAGATCATCAGTAGAAAATCGATGATGAATGTCTTGATGCTCAGAGCAGCTCGTTAACCAAGATTCACGCCCATGCGCTCAATGCGCTCAATGC
>DOIU01000253.1:10268-17253 GCA_003511825.1 Gammaproteobacteria bacterium
CGCTCAATGCGCTCAATGCGCTGAGCGCATCAGTGTTTGCATTTAATCGCATGAGATGTAACGATATAACATATCACTATGAGTCAGTATTCATGAGCTTTGACATCCCGCAAAATTACGACGAATGGAAGCACTGCATCACGGTTATCTGCGGTATCCCACTCACCCCAGATTACGTCAAACAGCGGATTGCGGCGTTGGAAGACCTGTCTGACGATCACACGCGCCAGTTCATCAAAAGCTGGGGGCAAGAACACCACGGACGCACCGTCGCCTGGTTTCAGCGCGCGTCGAAGGAGCTAGGCAGCACATAGCGGTCTGTAGAAAAATGCGCGCAAGGAAGAAAATCTACGCGCCCACTGACAACTCGGCAAAGCGTTGACGCAACAGCGACTCGTCGAGGTCTGTCCCGATCACAATCAGCCGCCCTCCTATTAAGTCGCTCGGCGCCTGCTGCATCGGCACGAGGGGATACAGCCTGTGCCGCACGGCATGCACCACAACGACGGCGCCCGGCTCATCACTGAGCGCAACCACACCCTTCATCCGCAATAACCCATTACCAGGCGTTGACACCGACTCATTCAGAAACTGCTGCAAGGCCTCGCGGTCTATAGGCTGATCCGTGCTCAGCGGAACCGCCAAGACGTTCCCGTGGCGATTCAAGTCGTGCGAGTGTTCTTCATCGTGGTGATGGTGATGATGCTCGTCATGAGACGCCTCGGTTTTGAGCCACGCGTCAACATCCTCCCCTTTGCCAAAGGCGCGGTAACTGCCCGGTGCCAGCAACGCCACGGGATCAAACCCTGCGTCTGCAGCGTCATGGACATGCAGCCCGGGGTTAATCGCGCGCAACCTGTCCGGCCAACCACCGGCGGGCACCTGGTCTGTGCGCGTCAAAACGATGTGATCAGCAAACGCAATTTGGCGCAAACTCTCGGGGTGAACATCCAGTGCGGCACCGATACCCTCGACATCAACCACGGTAATGACCGCCGATAAGCGAAACGCGCGCGCGACCGAATGATGGGCAAGTGACATCGCCTGAGCACCGCCAGGAATGAGGCTGTTAATAATGGGTGCGGGATCAGCAAGCCCAGTGGTCTCGACAATGACACGAGAGAATGGCGGCAGCTCCCCCGCACGACGCCCCGCAAGCAACTCGTCGAGCGACGAACGCAGGTCACTGCCCATCGTGCAACAAATGCAGCCCGTCTTGGTCACCACCGGCTGCTCGCGACCGACGCGGACCAGATCATGGTCAATCGGCACGAGACCAAACTCATTGATGATCAGCGCGGTGTCACTCATCGCCGGGTCTTCAAGGATGCGATTGAGCAACGTCGTCTTGCCCGCACCGAGGAACCCGGTCAAGAGAAAGACCGGCACCTGATCCTTCGCGTTGATCATGCAGGCAGCCCTGCGATGCGCTTGCGCTGTCGCAGAAGCACTTGCGTCAATGCCGTGAGATGCGGAAACTCGACCAACATACCAATCACCATGGCAGCCAGCACCAGGGGTTGATCAGGAATAGCAACAGCAGTCACTGCCAGCATGAGCGGTGCGTTCCGGGCCGCTGTCGTCATGGTCAACAACGCGTGTTGCGGATACGGAAGCCGCGCCCATCGCGACAGCCGCTCTCCAATGATAAACGTCGTGACGAAGAACAGAAAGATAGCGCCGAGGATTGACACAAAAGCTCCCAGATGGGCAACAATTTCACCAATATTCACGGCGAAAATCTGCAGAACCACCGCCGCAATGACCACAGGAACACCATAAGCCACCGCGCGCAATATCCACTCAAACGCTTTGCTTGGCAATAGCTTGAACAGGCAAAACCGCAACCCCTGCGCCAACACAAAAGGCACCAAAAACCATTGTATCAGCAAGGACGGTATCGCCGCGAAGTCCACCAACCCTGTGTGTCGGGTAAACAACCACAGCCAGAAGGGATACAGCAGGAGTTGTGTCAGCATATTCACAGGAATCAAGGCAGCGCCTAAGGCCGTACTCCCTATAGAAAGGCGCGTAAACCCGAGGAACCAGTCCGTGCAAGGGGAAATAAAATAGATGATCAATCCCGTGAACAACAGCTCCTGCCCCGACAAAAACAGCGACGCAATGGCAAAGCCGACCATCGGCACAATGACGAAGTTCGCTCCCCAGGCCAGGGTCATGAAACGCCAGTTGGCATAGCCTTTGGCCACAGCGCCAAGGCGCACCTCAAAAAAGAGCAAAAAGACCATACATAACAGCGTCGGGTCCACAGCCGCCGAAAACACGCCGTCGAGCGTCGGCATGAAAATTCCAACCCCGGAACCAACAGCAATGGCGCCGAGCAGCAGCAGGGTCACAGCGACGCCGGCCATACCCTCGTTCAGCGCGTTGAGAGGATCGGGATTCGGTTTCCCGCTCGTATCAGTTAAAGCCATGTCTTCTCTCCATGGATATAGCAAGTTGCCTGCGCGCCTCGTTACGACAAAGAGACACGCAGATAATAGTCAGTGGGTCACAACCGCAGTTGCAGCACCGATGCGCTACTAACAAAAGCACTTATCGTCTTCACAACACGTCAGATCATCAAGATACATATTGCAAGCACGGTAAACTTCAAGCGCCGACGTATCCACGCCCAAACGCCCCGCTATGGCATTGGCGACCACCGCAAAGCGTTGCCGGAACTTATAAATAAAGCAGAATAGCTGGTCGCCGTGGGCCACTTCTGGCCCCACGAGAAACAAACCCGGCAAGGTGGTCGATTCGTCTTGCGGCGTCAACATCGGCAATCCGGTATCATCGTACTCAAACCACGACGACACCTGCTTCGTGCCACTGGCAAACCCGGTTGCGAGTACAGGCGCATCCGGCGAAAGCCAACTCCGCCCATCACTGCCAAAAAGCCGAATACCTTGCGCTTCTCGCTCCATCGCCACCACATCGGCGCCTTCGACCAAGGCCACCTGCCCTTCAGCCAAGGTCGCATCCAGGCGCTGCCGTGTGTAAGGAGACAGGGCGCGGCTCGGATCCTTGTCGTCCATCAGCCAATGGGCGTCGCGCCCCAGCACTGTGACTCGCTTGCCCACCGATGCTAAGCCCACAGCGGCATCGATACCGCTCTCATAGCCGCCGACGACAAAGACCTCGTCGCCGGAGATCGACTGCCAACACGGGATCTCTGCGTAATGGCGAGCAAGCGTGGCACCTTCAATGCCACCGTCCGATGGCGTATTGAATTGGCCGCAGGCCCAGATCACAAAATTTGCGTGTATCTCACCCACACTGGTGCTAATAGCAAGACCTTGTTCTTGCGGCTCCAACGCCGACACCTCAACACCACACTGCACGTCAAGGCCAAAAACCATCGCCGCCTGCTTGAGGTATTGTGCGTACGCGGCGCCGTCCGGGTGCTCGCGCTTGAGCGACCAGCCGGGCGAACTGTCGTAGCTGATCGCATTGAGATCCGTCAGGCCAAACGTATTGGCCGGAAAGGACGGTGTCAGGAGTCGCGTGCCCGCCGGCCAGTCAAAAAAACTCTGGCCCACTTGCCCGCGCTCGAGCACCCACACGTCGGGGACACCGATATCGCGCAGCACGCGCGCCACCCCCAGCCCCGCGGGACCAGCCCCTACAATCGCAACGTTCATACGATGGGGCATGCCCGCACCGTTTTCGGAAATCATGCTCGTACCTCTGCCGATAAGTAACCCCCGTGCGAAAGAGGCAGACTGGGTGCTTGAGCATCAAGCCCGGCAAAAATCTCTTCAAGCTCTGGGTCCGTGAAATCACGCACGATCACCACAAGCTTTGAGCGCCGATCCTCGCCTTGCCACGCCTTGAGCGCCACAGGTGGATGAAAAATATGCTGCACGCCATGTACTGCATAGGGAAGTTGAGCATCTTTTACGTGGATCAACCCCTTAAACCTCAATAGATTCTGCCCATGCTGCGCCATGAACTGCCCCATCCACGCGTCGAAAAGCTCAGCTATCAGGGGCGCATCCACACACCACGACACTGAGCGTATGGCATTGAGATGGTGCCACGCATCGGCGTCGGTGTTCGACGGAGGAGGCACGGAATCAACGCGCATCCACGCGCCTACTTGGGTGGCAGACATGGCACGGCTGAAATGGTAAAGCCCGATCAAATCGCGCGGATTCACCTGCCCTGCCTTCACGGTGCGGATCGGAGCGCCCGGGTTCAGTGAGGCAATGGCGTCTTGCGTGGCGGCCTCGTTAGCCTCCGGGAGATCGGTTTTGGTCAGCAGCAGCAGATCGCCCATGGCGACCTGACGCTTCGCCTCCTCGTGCTGCGCCAGCGTTTCAGCCCCAACGACCGTATCCACCGTGACGACAACGCCGTCCATCACGAATGCATCTGCCAGCACGCTGTGCGTTAAGAAGGTATGGAGAATCGGCGCAGGATCAGCCAGGCCGGATGTTTCAATCACAATCCGCTCGTAGCTGAACTCCCCTGCTGCACGGCGTTCGTTCAGCTCAAGCAATAACTCAAGAAGATCACCACGCAGGGAACAACACAAACACCCTGACTGCAGCAACACGATATCTTCTGAGCTGGAGAGCACCAGCTCATGATCCAGACCAATCTCTCCAAACTCATTGACGATCACCACCGTGGCACCCAATGCCGGGTACTGCAACAGCGTGTTCACGATGGTCGTTTTGCCGCTCCCTAAAAAACCCGTCAAGAGGGTCACTGGCACTCGAGAATCGCTGCCCACCTATTGCTCCGCACAGGCGAGTTGCGAGTGTATTCGTCCAGAGACAGATATAGGCGCACACAAGTGCTGTCGGCAGGGACTGATGTAACTGGCAAAGCGCCAAGCCGCAGCATCACCACGCTCAAACGCGTCCTCAACGACCCAAGACTGACCGGACATGTGCATCGCGGCGCTTCTTCCCAAAAGAGCAACGTTATAACATAACTTTTTAAAAAGGCAAGCTGTAGCAATACCTCTCAGAGCCTGTCTGGAATCTCTGTGCCGTTAACTAGAGAGATTTTAGACAGGCTCTTAGCAAGGACGCTGTTAAAGGACGTCAGCCTCGATGTCAATGGCCTTCGATCCCGCCCCCTAATAATGGTAGCTTAGTCAGCAGATTCACATGAGATGAATCGTACGACCTTGCTCCACAACCGCTAAAGGAGAAAAAAGACAGTGCCCGACAAAGCATCCTTACGCAATTCCGAAGAGTTCAGCAGTACTGACATGCCCGCAGCGCCCGGCCTGGCGGCCGCACGGGCGACCTTGTTTCGCTGGGCCGAGGTCATTTCCTCTGGCCATCTCGAAGATGTCCTCGCCCTCTATGCACCCGACGCGATATTAGTGCCCACCGTTTCAGACGAAATCAGGGGGCAAGAGACAGAACGGCGCCATTATTTTAAGACCTTCCTCGAACGCAAGAATCTGCGCTGCACCATTGCGTCGCTGAAGAAACGTATCAGCCATAAGCTCGGCACGGTGGTGATCGGTGGCTTGTATACATTTAGCTTTGAGACAACGGAAGGCGAAGAAACGGTGCCCGCCCGCTTTCTGTTTACCTTTGAAGAGATCAACGGGCAATGGCTGATTACCGGACACCATTCATCGCGCTTATCGGCCAGCGTATAAGACAGCGCCAACACACCGCCCGCCAAACGACGTATTGATCAGCCTCTGCCTTGCGCCCAGGGCAGGCTTTTCGATCGAGGGCTTCATTGCGCGGCAGTCAACAGGCTCATCGCGCACCCAAACGATAGTGAGCAATGCGATAGTCTTTCGTCAAATGGCGAACAATAAAAGGCGCAAACCGCGTCAAGGTACGCCACACAATGGGCATTTTTGCCACAATGTCAGGGCTGGCATCAGCAAATGTCTGCGACGCGAGCAACTCAATACCAGGATGCCAGCGCTCAATGGACTTAGGGTCCTCACAAGCCCACTTAAACCAGCTCTTAATCCCAAAAAGTTTCTTGTACTTTTCTCGGACTTTGGGTGCTGTGAGCTTCGGACCGCAAATATCCGTCGCAAACCAGGCGCCTGGAAACTGCTTGGCGATCTGCACAAGAGCCTGCTTCACTTGCGGTTCTTCAAAATAGATAATCACCGCTTCCGATAAAAAGAGCGTGGGTTTGCCCGCGTTGAGAACCGGCGCCATCCAATCCTCATCGAACACGCTTCCCGCAATCATTGTGCGACGAGGACTGTCCTCAAAGAACGCGCGACGCAGATCGATCGAGTCGGGAAGGTCAAGATCAAACCATGTGGCCCATCCATTGTCGATACGTTCAAAACGCGTGTTCAAACCACACCCAATCTCAACAATCACCCCGTCCGGGTACTGCTCAAGAAAACGCAGCGCGATGTCGTCAAAGAGACGAGTGCGAACACAAGCGCTTGACCAGCTGGCATTACCGCGCCATTTGCTAAAGTCATAATCCAGCTGGTCCACAATTTCCACAGCACGTGGATCTTTCAACAAGCCGTTGGGTCGAGCCGTTTCCAACGCACGGCTGTACAAAGGAATCAATAGGGTTTCTTGAACAGAACCCAGGTTTACGGTGTGTTTCATAGTCATTCGTCTTGTAAGCGGTTGTCGTCGAGCGAGCGTTCGTAGCCGTGACTCGCGTGAAAAAGATAAGCCCCATTGAGCGTCGCGCCGAGCTCAGCGAGCAGCCTGGGCGCGTAGTCCTGCGCCAGCAAGTCGGGACCGCGCAGCAGTAAGCGGTTCTCCGCTTCTCGCTCACGCCAGCCGCCGTCTTGCCACACCCAGCTCGACACCGTCGCCTCGACGCCGGCATCGCTGCGAGCGACGGCGACGTCACTCCTGACAGGGGCACCGAGGAGCGAGTCGAGTGCGTCGGACCCAATCAGGCGCGCAAGCCGGGGCAGCAGCGCTGTCGCGTGTGGGTCACCCTCAAGTACCGCAAGCATGGAGCCGGGCGAGCGTCCTTCATCGGCCCCCCAGTTGTCCAGGGAAAGCAC
>DOIU01000075.1 GCA_003511825.1 Gammaproteobacteria bacterium
TGGATGAGTTCATTGACGATATGCAAGCGGCTTATCGCTGGGCAGATAATGTCATCTGTCGTGCTGGTGCGATGACGGTTTCGGAATTGGCCGCTGCCGCTCAACCCGCGATTCTGATCCCGTTCCCCTATGCAGTGGATGATCATCAGACAAAAAACGCTCTGTTTTTGGTCGATGCGGGTGCCGCGGAGCTTGTGCAACAGAGAGACTTTCAGGTGGATGCGTTTTGCGAATTACTCGCCAAGCTCAGTGACCGAGGGACACTCTCGCGCATGAGCGAGCGCGCGCGATCAATCGCGGTACTTGATGCGGGTGACAGAGTTGCGGATGTGTTGATGGAGGTTGCAGCATGACTGTCAGTGGCGAAAACGCAGCCAGGCGTTTGATGCGACGCGTAAACCACGTGCATTTCGTGGGCATCGGAGGCGTTGGTATGGGTGGGATCGCAGAAGTGATGCTGCATCTCGGCTATCAGGTCAGTGGGTCGGATCTGTCAAAAAATGCGTTAGTGCAGCGATTGGAGAAGCAGGGAGCGCGAGTATTCGGTGAGCATCGCGCAGAAAACGTTAACGGCGTGGATGTTGTCGTTGTCTCCACGGCGATTCCCGCGAGTAACCCAGAAGTCGTTCAAGCGAGGGCGCTGCGAATTCCTGTGGTGCCGCGTGCGGAGATGTTGGCTGAGCTGATGCGGTTTAGCCAAGGGATCGCTGTAGCCGGTACCCACGGAAAAACCACAACTACAAGCCTAGTCACCAGTGTCTTGGTGGAAGGCGGCCTGGACCCGACGTATGTGATTGGTGGGCAGCTGACCAGCTCTCGACGCCATGCTTACCTGGGTAAATCCGAGTGGCTGGTCGCGGAAGCTGATGAAAGCGATGCCTCCTTTCTCTACCTTCAGCCAATGATTTCAATTGTCACCAATATAGATGCAGATCACTTGTCCACCTATGAAGGCGATTTTGGCCGGCTAAAGCAAACGTTTGTGGAATTCTTACACCATTTGCCTTTCTATGGATTGGCAGTGCTGTGCATAGACGATGCAAATGTGCGGGATATCTTGGATCAAATCGCGCGTCCGTTTGTCGGCTATGGTTTCAGCGAGTCCGCAGATGTACGGGCGGTGAATGTAACCCAGGTTGGACGGCAAACGCATTTTGATGTCGTTTTTCGCGATAAGACAAGCATTGACGGCATCACACTCAATCTTCCAGGTGAGCACAATGTGCTGAATGCGCTTGCCGCCATCGCGGTTGCGACGGAATTGGACGTGGATGGCGCGCATATCAAGAACGCTTTACAAAAGTTTCAGGGTATTGGGCGTCGCGTGCAAGAGTTGGGTGCGTTGGCGGTTCAAGGTGGTTCGGCGCTCTTGATTGACGACTACGGCCACCATCCGACCGAAGTTGCGGCGACACTAAAGGCTGTGCGATCGGGGTATCCTGATAACCGTTTAGTTGTGGTATTTCAGCCGCATCGATTCTCCCGTACGCGAGATTTGTTTGAAGACTTTTCCGCAGTGTTGGGTGAGCCGGATGTGTTGGTGCTGACAGAAGTCTACGCTGCGGGTGAAGCCGTTATAGCGGGTGCAGATGGCCGAGCCCTGGCGCGATCAATACGCAATCGAGGCGCAATTGACCCCATTTTTGTTGAAGAAATCGGTGATGTTGCTCACTCGCTGCTCAAGATCGTGCACGACGGTGATGTGGTGCTGACGCTGGGCGCAGGTTCGATTGGCGCAATGGCAGCTTCATTACCGACCGCTTTCCAAGAGGCATTAGGCGATGACGCATAATCCAACAGCGGCAATGATTGATCGATACGGCAAAGTTGCGGTGTTGATGGGCGGATGGTCGGCGGAGCGTGAGGTTTCGCTCATGAGTGGCGCACAAGTGCTCTCGGCATTGCAACAGTCCGGTGTTGATGCGCATGCGATCGATGTGGATCGCGACGTCATCGCTCGATTGCAGGCTGAGGGTTTTGATCGCGTATTTAACGTCCTTCATGGTCGAGGCGGAGAGGATGGCGAGATTCAGGGAGCGCTGCAGCTAGCCGGTATTGCCTACACCGGTAGTGGCATCATGGCATCGTCTCTTGCGATGGATAAGCTGAAGTCAAAGGAAGTGTGTCATGCGCGGGGGATACTGACACCCCAATGGCGCGTTGTCGAATCCTATGAGGCTTGCCGTGCCGCTGCTGAAGCGTTTGGTTTCCCGATCGTCGTGAAGCCCGTATCCGAGGGGTCAAGTATTGGCGTATATATCGTGCGCGAGAGTGCAGACTTAGCTAAGGCATGGGAGGCGGCCGCTCTTCATGGGCAGGTGTTGGCTGAGCAGTTTATTGCGGGAATGGAAGTGACGGCGGCTGTTCTAGAGGGTGAGGCGTTGCCGTTAGTGAGCATGTCGACCGATAGGGATTTTTATGACTACGAAGCCAAATACTTTGATGACGATACTGTTTACCGATGTCCTTGTGGCTTGGCAGAGGAGTTGGAGCAGGAGATTCGTGCCGTCGCCCTAACCGTGTTTAATGCCTTGAACGTCACAGGTTGGGGGCGCGTGGATTTTATGCTTGATGCCGATCATCATGCCCATTTCATTGAGATTAATACAATTCCGGGGATGACCACGCATAGCCTCGTGCCGATGGCGGCTGCACAGGCGGGTATCGACTTTAACGCGTTGTGTTTGCGTATACTTGATAGTAGTTTGGGGGTGAATAAATGAGTGCATCGCCCCATTATTTTCGGCATAATGATGCTTTGGCCCCGACTGTTCCTGTCTCTCGATTACAGCCCTTTTTTCCGTTGCTCGTTGTGATGCTTTTGCTGGTGTTGTTGTATTATGCGAAAGGGTATCTTGGTGATGCGGTTAGGTTTCCTGTGTCTCGGGTTGAGATCGGCGGCAAGTTGGCGTTTGTGGACAGGCCGCAGTTGATGAGCATTGTAAAGCGTCATACACGTTTGGGGTTTTTTGGGTTGAGCATCGGGGATGTGCGAGAAGAGGTCATCGCATTACCATGGGTAAAAGAAGCCTTTGTTCGACGGGTGTTGCCTGATCGTATGCACATTGACATCGTTGAACGTGAAGCTGCGATGCAGTGGAATGACACAGGCTTGATTGACGATCAGGGCGAGGTCTTTTACCCACCGCAGCTGGCATTGGATCATCCACAGCTACCACGTTGGCAGTCAGAGTTCTCGGCGCTACCGCATCTGCGCGGTGGCCTTGATCGCGCCCAAGATCTGCAGCAGGCATTCTCAACCTATCAAAGAACCTTGCAGGGCCAAGTCCCCGGCGTGATTGGTTTGTATGAAGACGTGCGTCAGTCTCGCACTCTGTTGTTACGCGGGAATGTGTTGGTGCGCTTGGGGTATGAGCGGGTTAAAGAGCGGTTAGAGCGTTTTAAGCATCTTTTCCCGCAATATCTGACGGCAGAGTCTGCGTCGGGCTTGCAATTTGATATGCGCTATACCAATGGCTTTACTGTGGCACGGGTAGAGCCTCTCGGCAACTTGATGAAAGGGTACAACTAATGTCCGTAAAACAGAATAAACCGCTTATTGTTGGTCTGGATATCGGAACGTCGAAGATTGTGGCGATAGTCGCTGAGGTGTCTGATGATGGTGGCGTTGAAATCATCGGTATAGGCAGTTGCGCCTCTCAAGGCTTAAAAAAAGGCGTGGTGATTGACATAGAGTCGACAGTGTCATCAATCCAGAAAGCCGTTGAAGAAGCAGAAATGATGGCAGGTGTGCAGATCAAGTCTGTGTTCGCCGGTATTGCGGGTAGTCACATCAAAAGTCTGAATTCGCATGGGATTGTCGCGATTAAGGATCGTGAGGTTGGGAACGAAGATGTTGCTAGCGTGATTGATGCTGCCAAGGCCGTCGCCATACCGACCGATCAACGCATTGTGCACGTGTTGCCGCAAGAGTTTGTGATTGACGACCAAGATGGCATTCGCGAGCCGGTCGGTATGTCGGGTGTGAGGTTGGAGGCCAAAGTGCACTTGGTTACTGGCTCGACCAGCGCGGCGCAAAACATCGTCAAATGCGTGAAGCAATGTGGCCTTGATGTTGAGGATGTGATCCTGGAGCAGTTGGCATCCAGCTACGCTGTGCTGACCAATGACGAAAAGGAACTGGGTGTTTGTCTTGTCGATATCGGAGGCGGGACAACGGATATTGCAGTATTTACCGAGGGTGCGATCAGGCACACAGCGGTGATCCCGATTGCGGGCGATCAGGTCACCAATGATATCGCTGTGGCATTGCGCACCCCGACACAGTTTGCCGAAGAGATTAAGGTGAAGTATGCCTGCGCTGTTCGGCAACTTGCCAACGCCGAGGAGGTTACA
>DOIU01000448.1 GCA_003511825.1 Gammaproteobacteria bacterium
TGTTCTGCACCAGCGGCGTCCGGATCATATAGTCTAACGCCCCCAAAGCGGCTGTTGACCCTGCCCCCATGGCAATCACAATTTGCTTGTAAGGGACCGTGGTCGCATCACCTGCGGCAAAGACACCCGGCACATTGGTTTGACCGTGTGCGTCAATCTCAATTTCACCGCGATCACTCAGCGCCAGCGTACCTTCCAGGAAACCGGTGTTGGGGATCAAGCCAATCTGCACAAAAATCCCGTCCAGCGTGAGCGATTTCGCTTCGCCACTGGCGCGATCAATGTACAACAAGCCCGTCACCTTGTCGCCGTTACCCTGCACTTCCGTCGTTTGCGCTTGAGTAAAGACTTCAACGTTCGGCAACGACCGCACCTTTTTCTGTAAGACATCGTCAGCACGCAATGTCGCATCAAACTCCAACACAGTCACATGCGCAGCAATACCCGCCAGGTCAATCGCGGCTTCAATACCGGAGTTGCCGCCACCAATCACTGCGACTTTTTTCCCTTTAAACAAGGGACCATCACAATGCGGGCAATAGGCAACGCCTTTACCGGTGTAGTCTTTCTCACCCGGCACGTCCATGTTGCGCCAGCGCGCGCCCGTCGCCACCACCAGCGTCCGGCTTTGCAGCGCTGCGCCATTGTCCAGCTCAACAGTAACAAGCCCACCTTCCTGTGTCGGTGGAATCACCTTGCTGCCCAGCTGGTTACTCATAATATCGACATCATAGTCACGCACATGTTCCTCAAGATGCGCCACTAATTTGGGACCTTCCGTGTGTTTCACAGAGATAAAGTTCTCGATGCCGACGGTGTCCAACACCTGCCCGCCAAAGCGCTCTGTCGCGATGCCGGTGCGCAGGCCTTTGCGTGCCGCGTAGATCGCCGCTGCCGCACCGGCAGGGCCACCGCCCAGCACCAACAGATCAAACGGGTCTTTCTGTGACAGGCGCTCGGCTTCTTTTTTGGCCGCGCCGCTGTCAATGCGCTTAACGATGTCGGCCAGACTGATGCGCCCGCGCGCAAACACCTCGCCGTTCAAATACACACTCGGTACCGCCATGACTTCGCGTGCTTCCACTTCGTCTTGAAACACCGAGCCATCGATCATGACGTGGCGGATAGCTGGGTTAATTGCAGCCAGCATGTTTAGGGCTTGCACGACATCGGGGCAATTCTGGCACGACAAGGAGATGTACGTTTCAAAGTGAAACTCACCTTCAATCGCCTGCACTTGCGCGATCACCTCGGGCTCAAGCTTCAGCGGATGCCCGCCCGTATGCAGGATGGCCATGATGAGTGAGGTGAACTCATGCCCCATGGGCACGCCCGCAAAACTGATTCGCGCCGCTTCGTCCTGACCCTGCAACGCCATGTGAGGTTGGCGAACATCCGCATCTTGCGCCTGCTCGACCACGATCAGGTCCGACAACTCCGCCAGGGCCTGAGCCAATGCGTTCAACTCCGCATCTTTCTTGCCTTCACCGGTATTTAATCGCAGCACCACGGGCTGCGTGAGATTGGCAAAGGTACTTTTCAGTTGATTTTTAATCGATTCGTCCAGCACGTTACTCTCCTTAAGACAACAGCGGCGAGACCGCCCCGCTGAATGCGGGACGGCGGGTGGGGCAATTAGATTTTACCGACCAGCTCCAGTGACGGCGCGAGGGTTTCGTCGCCAGGCTGCCAAGCGCCTGGGCATACTTCGCCGTCGTGCTCAGCCACGTATTGTGCCGCCTGAACTTTACGGACCAGCTCGCGAGCGTCACGTCCGATGCCAAGATCGTGCACTTCTGCAACCTTGATCTCACCTTCGGGGTTGATCACAAAGGTACCGCGCAGCGCCAAGCCTTCTTCTTCAATCATAACGCCGAAGTTTCGCGAGATGACGCCCGTCGGATCGCCGATCATCGGATACTGAATTTTACTGATGGTGTCAGACGTGTCGTGCCAGGCTTTGTGTGTGAAGTGGGTATCAGTCGATACGGCATACACTTCAACGCCCAAGCTTTGCAGCTTCTCATAGTGGTCTGCGAGATCACCTAACTCGGTCGGGCAAACAAACGTAAAGTCTGCTGGGTAGAAAAATACAATCGACCACTTTCCCTTGAGGTCCGCTTCTGTCAGATCGACAAACTCACCCTTGTGATAAGCGGTTGCCTTGAATGGCAGGATTTCACTGTTAATCAGAGGTTGCGTCATTTTAGCTCCTGAATAGGCTGGTTGAATAAAAACACCGCGCAATCATACGGCTGCTTCAGGGATAGATTAAATCGTTTAATCCTATTAACATGATTGATATTATCTATTAACCCTACCCCCACAGGCTTATTGCAATGATCAAACTCAGAGACCTGCAGTACCTTGACGCCATAGATCGGCATAAACACTTTGGTAGAGCCGCCGAAGCCTGCTTTGTCAGCCAGCCGACGCTCTCTGCGCAGATCATGAAACTGGAAGAATACGTGGGTTTTTCGTTGGTTGAACGCCATCGCCGCAATGTGATGCTGACCCCACAAGGCGCGGCGCTGGTCTTACAAGCACGCAAGGTGCTCAAATCAGCGCAAGAGTTTGAAGACGCCGCTCGCGCATTGGCCGACCCGCTCGCGGGTGACTTTAAGATTGGCATGATCCCCACGCTCGCGCCTTATTTACTGCCGCACATCATGCAAGGCCTGACGGAAGCCCTGCCCAAGGTCAACCACTTTCTCTACGAAAAGCAGACACACGACTTACTCGCCGACCTGGACAAAGGCGATCTGGACTTACTCGTACTGCCCTGGCTGGAGGAGATGGACCGTTTTGAGCGCTACACCGTGATGACCGAACCGTTGCTGCTTGCCGTCCATCCACAGCACCGATTGGCGCGGCGCAAGTCCGTCACCTTGGATGATTTGCGCGATGAGACCGTGCTAACGCTAGAGGACGGCCACTGCTTGCGCGATCAAGCCATGGGGTACTGCTTCAGCGCGGGCGCGGACGAAGACAAACGCTTTCAAGCCACCAGCCTCGAAACCCTTCGCTATATGGTGGCCAGTGGCTCCGGCATCACCCTGCTGCCCCGCCTTGCAACGCTCAACCAACCTGACTCCGGGCTGATTCGCTACCTGCCGTTTAAAAAACCCGCGCCAGAACGCGAGATCACCATCGTCATTCGGCCCCATTACCCGCGCATGGATTGCGTGCGCGCCATTGTCAGCTCCGTACGCGAGTCGATTGCGGCTCTCCAGGCCGCGAATAAACTGTGAGCGCGGTCCTGGTGAATTTGCCACACAATTCACGTGCACTCTGCCACTTACAGAGACGCGCTACCCCACTAGCATGGAACTCCAACTTCATGCAAAAGGGTATTTCGTTATGTACACAATCATCAAGGCAAGCGTCATTGTCGCCGCAACAGCCATGCTCAGCGGCTGCCTCACCAGCCCCTTCTACGGACAGGTGTTTTCGTCACGATCGGATGAAGTTTCGTTCCAGCTGTGGACAACCGACAGCAGCCAAGACATCACGCTCGAGTGCGCAAAAGCCAGCGCACATGGCGGACGTTGGAGTGGCGGTGACTACCAGCCCCTGACCACCATCACACCGTCATCCGATCCGCACTACGACTACCATGGTGGCGACAGTGTGATTTACCAGGCAAGCACCAAGGTGGTCATTCCCTCCAGCTGCTGGCGCTACTACAACTACCCCGGTAAAGATGATTACATCACGGTGGTACGCATCACGCAGGGTTCGCACGGCGATGATTCAATCTATACCTTTGATAAAGAGGGCCTCGGCTGCCTGGGTCAATGGGTCGGCAAAACCGGTCTGTTCAGTTGGTTCGGTAAAGGTTGCGAGAAACGCTACATCAACACGGGCGAACCGATACGCACCGTTTTCCTGAAAGCGGAGTCCTAGCCAACGATGCAACACCTCGACAAGAAGCCCAACCTCATTGCAGCTTGGGCTTCTTGCTGCTGGCAGGCACAAAAACTTGGCGCGCGAGAGAGCGCTTGTTCGCATTGATACGACGCTCTCGATTTTCTTCAGCTTCGCGAATAGACCAACGCACGAAATCAATGTGATCTTCCGCAGCAGCAGCAGCCTCATCCGCTTGCCCGGCACAGATCGCCGCACAGATTGCCTCATGCTGCTGTAGCAGTTTTTTGGCGACTTCCCGCCGATTGATGAGGTTCTGGCGATTGAGCGTCAAGCCTTTTCGGTTAAGCTCATACAAAGACGCCATCGTGTGAATGAGATGGCGGTTGTGACTGGCGTCAACCACCGCAGCATGGAAATGCAGATCCAGCTCGGTTTCCAGATCGTCGTCCTGGTGGTCATGCGCCTTAACCATCTCTGCCACGATATCCGTCAAGGCCTGGCGATCCGTCTCCGTCGCGCGCACAGCCGCGAGCCGCGCCGCAAAACTCTCTTGCACACGCCTGAATTCCAGATGGTCATCCAGCGCCTTAGGGTGACGCAGGTACAAATCAATCAATGCTGGCGACATCGCGTGCTTGGTCAATCGTGACACCACCGTGCACTCTCCCGGCCCTGCGCTGAGCAGTTCTCGTGATCGCAGCGTATCCAGCGCCTCACGCAGCTTTGGCCGCGACACGCGCAATCTATCAGCCATGTCTCGCTCGGGCGGCAAACGCCCGCCTTCTTTCAGAATGCCGTTCAAGATCAGGTCTTCAACTTGCCACACAATCGCATCAGGCACGGATTGATTCTCAATAGATTCGAACAGTGTCACTGGTAATTTTTGGGATGATTCGCCTCTCATGGGTAAAAAATATATACCATAAATACCTAAATA
>DOIU01000412.1:0-5052 GCA_003511825.1 Gammaproteobacteria bacterium
TGCTGATGTCACTGCCTTGGGCGTTGGTCAATGCCGTACAGCCTGCGATCTCGCTGCGCCCTTGACCGGGAATACGTTCAAAGCACAGGTCCGCAGGGGCTGTACCAATCACTTCTTGTTGCAGGGTATCGACCTGGTCCGCGTAGCGCGCCAGAATGGCGGCGGCACTGGCATCCGGTGTGACCACAGAAACTTCGTCCAGACTCGCGATGTCGTCCAGAACAGCTTGTTGATCTTCACCTGCCAAGACCGCGCTGTTGCCTTCGGCATCGTCGCGCTCAAAGGTGTCGCCGAGCAGCAGATGCGGTGTCCCGGTGCACGAGCTGATCACGCCGTCCGGGTCAAACTCTATCGCCAGTTCACCCACGATATTGGCGTATTGCCAGGCTTGTGCGATACACACGGTGTTGCCATTCTTGTCGGTCGTCAGGGTCGGGTAAGGGCCTTCCGGGCTGAGACCGAGATCGGCGAAGGTGTTCCCGAGCAGGGTGTGCGAATCACCGTCAATGATCACATCGACGTCGGTGAGTTGGCCTGACATCGCGATGTCGCGACCGTACTGGTTGTGCGTCAGCAGGACAATTTTATTGATGCCTTGTTCTTTTAGCTCGTCAATATACTGCTGCGACGTTTGGGTTTCGTCGAGAAACTGCGTGGTCTCCAGCGGGCTGGAGGAATTCTGCGTTTTGGCGGCGATGTCGATGCCGATGATACCGACTTTTTCACCATCAAGGTCTTTAACCATATACGGCTTGATGTAGTCGGTTTCGCTGTTGGGTGCGAGTGGCGTGCCCACTTGCGGCACGACATTAGCGCCCAGCGTGACCGTGCCACAGCTGCCGCTGTTCAGAAAATCCAGGAAGGTCTTGAGGCCGGCATCGCCACCGTCGAATTCGTGGTTACCGACCACAAAGGCGTCGAAGCAGACGTCGTTCATAAGTTCCGCATCGGCTTGGCCTTCAAACAGGGTGTAGTAGAGCGTACCGGTAATCGCATCGCCCGCATGCAACTTCAAAAGGTTATCGACTGCGGCTTCAAGCTCGCGCATTTTTGCCGTCACCCGCGGGAAGCCGCCCATCTCGACGTCCGTGTCGGCGCCGGCCAACGTCAGTGTCGCAGACTCAGATTCCAGATGAGAATGGTGATCGTTAATGTGCAAAATGCGCATGGAAAATGGCTGGCTGTCGCCATTTTCGGGCGTCGGCGAGTTGTTGTCATCGTCGTCATCGCTGCAGCCAGCATTCAAGAGGGCCAGCACGGCCAGTGCCGGCAGAGTCATTCGCCTGTAGTGATACATGTCGTGTCTCGCGATTAAATGCGGCGCAGACTAGCGACGGAATATGAAACTATGATGACGGTGCCGGTCAGCCCCAATGCGCAGGTGGCAGGGGCTGCCGGTGGTATAGGCGGCGGTGCGGACTAGGCGGGCTTTCTACCCAAGATGTTTTTCCAAAAATTGGGTGGTGCGTTGCCAGGCGGAGGCGGCGTCTTCGGCGTCATAGCGAGCGCCCGTCGGGTTGGCAAAGGCGTGGTCGGCGTCATACCAATGCAGGGTCAGCGAATTGTGTTTTTCTGCGGTGCGCATGGCGGCCTCAAAACCGCTGACCATCTGCGCATTGATGTGCTTGTCCAGGCGCGCAAAATGCGCGAGCACAGGGCCGTTGAGGTTCTTTAATGCGTCGGCAGATTGATCAACACGTCCGTAGTAGATGATGGTGGCGTCGACCGGCGTTGCCACCGATGCCGCCAAGGACCAGCCACCCCCAAAGCACCAGCCCATCGTGGCCACTTTGCCCGACGCCTTCTCGTGGCTTTGCAGCCAGGCGATCCAGCGGCTCAGGGCCTGGCTGGCCTTGTCCGCGTTGACGGCCTTCATCAGGGACATAGCGCCTTCGGGCGTATTGGCAACCTCGCCGCCATACAGGTCAACCGCGAGCGCAATGTACCCCAGGTTGGCGAGTTCTGCGGCTACGGCTTTGATCTGGTCGTTCAAGCCCCACCATTCATGAATCAGCAAGACGGCGGGTGCGTTGTCTCGATCAGGAAGGGCCAGCGCGGCAGACAAGGTCTCGTTGTCGTCGATTTGCACGGACACGGTTTGTAACTGGCCGGCGGCTGCCTGGGCAAGATCTGCATGAGCGAGCACGGTGGCCAGGGGCAAGCACGCCAGTCCCTTCAGGAACAGTCGGCGCTCGTCTTCATCGACCACAATGTCGGGTAAGTCCTTATCGCGACCACAACCAGTGAGTGTGCACATAGCGTTCTCCGTATAAGCGGCGGAAGGGGGTTCGTGTTGATGTGTGACGATGAACCGGGCGAGGCTTCATTGTTCGGTGTGGCTTGCCGAGTGGCAATAGGTCTTTCGGGTTAGGTGTGGCGAGTGGGGTGTGGTTGGCATGATAAAGGCGGGCGCTGGGCCCGCCAGTTATCGGGTGGAGACATGATGTGTAATTCGTTGGCCGTGGCTGCGATGGCGAACCTGCCTGATCTGTCTGGAGTTCAGATCAGGCAAGTGCCGTCTTCTTACTCGCAGCTGAGGTCGTCGCGTGTGTTCAGCGGGCCGCCTCAGATGGCGTGAAGAGAGTGTCGTTGATTTGACGGTGTCAGGCTGTGTCGGGTGTCACGCTTGCGTCGGTGCGGTGACGCATTTGTGCGTCAGTGCCGCTTTCATCGCGTCGGGTCGTCGACACGACTGTCGACGCGATCACAAAGCACCTGACCGCATGCCAGCAAAGCGCTTGCCTGTGCCGGTATCTTGGCTATTGGTTCAGGCGATGAATGACCAGGTCTTTCACCGCGCGTGGATCAAACAGCATGCTGATGTCGCCGAGGTTGTCGACCTCGTTGGCGGCAATCTGCTGCAAAATACTGCGAAGGATTTTTCCGGAGCGGGTTTTTGGCAGCTGACGCGCCCACTGCAGTTGTTCGGGCGCACAGTCCCGACCTTCGACACTGGCGACCAGCCCAATCAGGACATCGCGCAACTCGTCTGACGGGCTGGACTCGTTCATCAGCGTGACAAAGGCGTACACGTGTTGTTCGTTACAGTTAGCCGGATAACCCACGACCGCTGCCTCCGCCACTTGCGGATGAATCAGCAGTGTATTTTCGATATCGCTGGAGGTGTATTTCCTGCCGGCGCGTTGAATGATGTCATCCTGGCGACCGATGACCCAATAGTAGCCATCGGCATCGCGTCGGGCGCGGTCGCCGGTGGAATAGTTGCCGGGAAATTTTGAGAAGTAGGTGTCAACGAAGCGTTTCTGATCACCAAACACGGCGCGGACCTGTCCGGGCCAAGAGCGTTTGATCACGAGATGTCCTTCGCCTTCGCCGTGCATTTCCTGGCCATCATCGTCGAGCAAGGCGGGCTCAACGCCAAACAAGGGCAGGGCTGAAGAGCCGGGTTTGAGGTCGGTCACGCCGGCCAGGGGGCAGATCATGATGCCGCCTGTGCCTGTCTGCCACCAGGTGTCAATGATGGGGCAACGGTCGTTGCCCACCACATGATAAAACCATTCCCAGACGTCGGGATTGATCTGTTCTCCCACGCTGCCCAGCAGACGTAAACTGCTCAAATGATGCGCTTCAATGCTTTCATCGCCATAGGCTAACAGGCTACGCAGTGTCGTCGGCGCGGTATAAAACGTGGTGACATCGTGCTTATCAATGATGTCCCAAACGCGGTTCTCGTTGGGGTACGTGGGGAAGCCCTCGTACATGAGTGTCGTGCCGCCGTTGGCGAGGGGGCCATACAGGAAATAGGTGTGCCCGGTGATCCAGCCTATATTGGCAGTGCACCAGATGATGTCGCCCTCATGGTGGTCAAACGCGTATTTGTGCGTTAGCGCTGCCCAGAGCAAATAGCCACCCGTGGTATGCACCGCGCCTTTGGGCGTACCCAGTGAGCCGGAGGTGTAAATGATGAACAGCGGGTCTTCCGCATCCATCTCTTCAGGCGGGCAATCGGGATTCACCCCTTTACACATCTCGTGGTACCAGACGTCACGCGTGCCGATCCACTGGATGTCAGCGTTGGTGTGCTTCACCACAATCATCTTGCGCACGACATCCAGGTCTTGACACGCCTCATCCGCGATATCCTTGAGTCGGATGGGTTGGCCGCCGCGGTTGCATTGGTCGGCCGTAATGACGATGGAGCTCTCAAAGTCCACGATACGCTTGCGCAAGGCATCGGCCGAGAATCCGGCGAAGACAATCGAGTGGACAGCACCAATGCGTGTGCAGGCGAGCATCGCAATCGCCGCCTCCGGGATCATCGGTAGGTAGATACACACGCGGTTGCCGCGGCGCACACCCAGTCCTTTGAGCGCATTCGCGACGCGCGACACTTCTTCGTGCAGCTCGCGATAGGTGATGATCCGGGTCTGGTCAGGCTCGTCGCCTTCCCAGATGATGGCGGCTTGATCAGGGATGGTTTCGAGGTGGCGGTCGAGGCAGTTGTGAGACACATTGAGCTTGGCGCCTTCAAACCACTTCACATCACCGGTGGCGAAGTCACCTGAGTGCAACTTGTCCCAGGGGGTGAACCAGTCGACCAAGGCTTTTGCTTGCGTGCTCCAGAATGTCTCAGGATCATGCAGCGACTGCTCGTAAAGCTCAAGGTACTGTGCGCGCGTCAGCAGCGCGTTTTCAGCCTGTTGTTCGGTGACCGGATAGGTTTTGACCGCCGACATGTTCTTCCTCCATATACACCTGGGTTGACGCAATGCCTGTGTCTCTAGACCCCTCACGGTGAGGTGGGGCACTGGCCAACACTGTCTTCCCCTCGCGGATAAAGCAATTCCCTGATTCAGGCATCTGGCTGTTTGAGGCGATGGTATCAGGAAATCTATGCATGCTGCAGAACTTTTAATGATCTGCAAAAACTATAATAATTACAAATAAATGTTGTCTATATTGAATTCATTTTGTGAGGCAGGGACTCGACCGAGATCCCATGCCTGAATGGCCAGTTTCCAAAACGCCTCGGGTGATGAAACACGAAGTGTCTTCGCCAATGGCTTTTGGAAGATGGGCGCAGTCTGAATG
>DOIU01000412.1:5354-5913 GCA_003511825.1 Gammaproteobacteria bacterium
GTGTCTTCGCCAATGGCTTTTGCCCCAAAAAGCGCCACGCTGCTGCCAGTGCAGGTAAGGGGGCTTTGTCATCCAGCGCACTGGCAAACGTTTGTTTACTGAGTTTATCGCCCGCCGCGTTCAATGCCAGTGGTAAATGTACGTAGTGTGGACGCGAGTAACACAACAGCCGCTGTAACAGCCGCTGGCGCGAGGTATTGTCGAGTAAATCCGCGCCTCGGACCACTTCATTGACACCCTGAGCGTCGTCATCACACACCACCGCAAGCTGGTAGGCATAGAGGCCATCACGCCGTTTGAGGACAAAGTCTCCCACCTCGTCGGTGATGTCTTGTGCCTGCGGGCCTTGCACGGCGTCGTTGAAGGCATCTTGGGCAGCTGCGCCGACCTTGAGCCGTATGGCATGCCCCGGTGAAAAGGGTAGCCCCTTGTTTCGACAGGTGCCGGCGTAGACATACCCGGCCGATGTTTTCCGTGCGGTGCGCAGGATGTCTTTGCGAGTGCAGGCGCAGGCATAGGTGTGCCCGGCGGCCCGCAGGGTGTCCAGAGCCGCCTCATA
>DOIU01000231.1 GCA_003511825.1 Gammaproteobacteria bacterium
TTGCGTGCGATTAGAAACAGTGTGTCTCCCCGGTCGGCAAACAGGCGTGCCGTGCTATTAGCGATGGCGGACGTGGCGCCGACAATCAAAATGGTGTTCATGAGTCTCCTGTGACGCGACGCCAAAAGCCGGACGAGATTGCCGGGTCTTTGTAGCGCGCAAATGTCGCCCATTCAGGGTAGCCCTGCTGGAAGTGCTCGGCACTCATGCGGGCATCCTTGGCAGGGTAAAGTGCTCCGCCGGCGGCGAAGGTGGTGGTGTCCAAATCGTCCAGCAGTGCCAGCGTCTTGGGGCCGAGGTACGGGAAATCCATCGCCAGTGTCACCCCCGGACGCGCGAATGACAGCATACCGCGCGATGGGATATCGCCAAATGCCTTTAGCACAACCAAGAACGAACCCGCGCGCGAGCGCGCGATTTTATCCAATAGCTCGTCAATCGCCTCGGGCGCGACAGCCGGTGGAATCACGCATTGGTATTGCAGAAATCCCCGTCGGCCGTACAGTCGGTTCCAGTGTCGAATGCCATCGAGCGGATAGAAAAACGGGTCTCGTGCCTGGGTCGCATGGCTTAGCGTTTCGCGTTGGCGATGATAATACAGGCTGTTAAACAGTCGCAGCGAGAGCGGATTGATCGCGGAGATCGGTGGCGTCAGCGGGATTGTGGGTTGCCGCTTGCGTTGGCGCGACGGCGGGTTGGCCGGTGCGTTGGTATGGTTGCCACGGATATAATGGCCGCGTCCGCGCTTGGCACTCCTGGCCAGACAGTCGATCCAGGCAACCGTGTATTCAAATGCCTGCGATGCCTCGTTGCGTTCGAAAAACTCACTCAGGTTTTGCGTCTTGAAGGTTTCTGTCGCCACGAACGGGCTATCGACGTGCATGAGCTGCAGCGTGGCACGGCTGATAAAGCCGGTCAGCCCGAGGCCGCCAACCGTGGCGCGAAACCACTCGGTGTTTTCGTGGGGTGTGCAGCAAAGTGATTCGCCGTCACTGCGTTCTAGCTGCAGTGCCAGCACGTGGTGCGAAAAACAGCCGCGCAGATGATGGTTTTTGCCGTGGACATCATTGGCAATCGCACCGGCCACGGTGACAAACTGTGTCCCGGGTGTTACCGGCAAAAACCAGCCATGGGGTTCTACCAGTCGTAAAATATCACACAGTTGCACGCCGGCTTCGCAGCTCAAGACGCCCGTGTCGCGGTTAAAGTTGATGAAGCGGTCAAGCGCGGTGGTGTCCAGCAATGCGCCTTGGTCGTTGAGGCAAGAATCGCCATAGCTGCGGCCGTTACCGCGCGGCAGAATGCTTACATCGATGTCGGGAAACCAGGGTTTCTCACGCCATTGTGGCGTAAACGCGATGTGCTCGGCAGCGGGGTAATTGCCCCAGGATGTGTAGCGCTGGCCCACGGTCGGCCTAAATGGCGATGCCGGTAATGGCCACCATCAACGCACCGATGGCGAGGCTGACGCGGTCAGTCACAGCGAACACCAGCGGGTCGTCATGCATAAAGCCGCGATGGACATACATCCACATGCGCCCGATCCAATACAACACCGCCGGGCACAGTAGCCACAGCGCCATGGGGTGCGCATACAAAACCGACACGTCGGCGCTGTTAATGTACAGCGCGAGTATCACAACGGAAATATAGCCCGCGCCAATGCCAGAGGCTTGTAAAAGCGGCATATCTGACAGGCTGTAGCCGCGCCGGGACGCGGGTTTTTGGCCGGCGTTTTTGCGCACCAGCAGCCCGGTATAGCGCTTGGCCAACGCTAGGCTCAGAAAAATGGCCATCGAGAACGCGAGTAGCCAGAACGAGGGCGTGACCTCGATAACGGCCGCGCCCGCGATAATCCGCAAGGTATAAAACGACGCCAGGATTTGCACGTCGAGCATGGCGATGGATTTTAGGTAGAGCGAATACACCAGCGTGAGCAGGTAATACAAGGTCAGTACGACACCGAGTTGCCAGGGCAGTGCCATGGCGATAACGCCCGCCGTGAACAACAGCAAGGGAATCATGAACAAGGCGGTTTTAATCGGCAACGCACCCGAAGCGATCGGGCGGTTACGTTTATTCGGGTGCAGGCGGTCATCCGGCAGATCGAACAAATCGTTGAGAATATAGACGCTGGAAGCGCACAGACTGAAGGCGAAGAACGCCAGCACGGTATTCATGACCGCGATGGAGTCCGCAAATTTGTGTGATACCAGCAGCGGTACAAAAATCAGAATGTTCTTCAGCCACTGGTGCACGCGCATGGCTTTGAGATGATTCAGTATCGTCGGGTTTGAGGTATCAAACACCGATGAAAAGCGCAGCGAGCGTGACAGCTTGCGCTGGATTCGGCCTCCGGCATTCACCAGGATCGCTTCGCGCGCTGATTGCCACACGGGCAGGTCACGCACGCAGTCACCGGCGTAGTCATAGCCTCGTTCGCCGAACTGATCAACCAAGCGTTGGCGCTTGGTTTCGCCAGCCATATTGACGCAGTCCGTGCTCGCGACATAGTCATCGAAGCCAAAGTGTCGAGTGACGTCAGCGGCAAATTTTTCATTACTGGCGGTCGCCAAGATGATGCGGCGATCCTTTTGGCTGTCGAGATAGGCCTTGAAGTCAGGGTTCAGTGGCAGGCGCCTCGGGCTCAGCCGCGTATGGCGCGCAATTTGTGCCTTGACCCAGGCTTTGCCGCGCAGCAACCAGAAGGGCACCAAGAGCGCGATCAGAGGCTTGGTCTTGAGCAGCACGCAGAGCGACTCGACCAGCAGGTCTGACCGAATTAAGGTACCGTCCAGATCGACTGCGAGCGGTACGCCGGCCTTAGGGGACTGTATCGTTGCCATGGAATCCGTGTCTAATGAAACACCGAAAGGTCAGCAATAACTTTGCCATAATAGGGAATTTTGGCGCATTGGACAAAAAGTCTCGGTCAATCACCGAAGAATGACCGAAGGAGTGTGGGAATTCTGGCGGTTAAACGTGGTGCGCGCGTGCGTCGATCATTAAGCGTTTCATATCACGCGTGGCAACCTCGATGCCAGCGAACAGCGCACGGGCGATCAATCCATGGCCGATGTTGAGTTCGTGTATGCAGCCAATTGCTGCGATCGGTTGGACATTGTGATAGTGCAGTCCATGGCCGGCATTGACGATCAGTCCGAGGTCGTGGGCATAGGTGGCGGCGTGCTGAAGTGCGGCCAACTCCTGCGCGCGCGCGCTGTCGTCGTCGGCCTCCGCGTAGCGGCCCGTGTGCAGCTCAATCACGGGTGCGCCGGCTTGTCGGGTGGCGTCAATCTGATGCGGGTCTGGGTCAATAAACAGCGATGTGCGAATCCCGGATTCGCTGAGTGCGGTGGTGAGCTCGGTGATGCGATCGAGATTGGCGCTCACATCGAGACCACCTTCGGTGGTCAGCTCTTCGCGCTTTTCAGGGACGAGACACACGTCGCGGGGTTTGATGCGCAGCGCCAGTGCTTGCATTTCAGCCGTCGCCGCCATCTCAAAGTTCAGCTTGGTTTGGGTGCTGGCCGCAAATCGCTCAATATCATGATCTTGTATATGACGACGGTCCTCGCGCAAGTGCATGGTAATCCCATCGGCGCCCGCCTGTTCGGCTATCAAAGCGGCATGCACTGGGTCAGGGTAGGTTGTGCCGCGAGCTTGACGGACGGTCGCCACGTGGTCGACGTTAACGCCGAGATAGATAGGTGCATTCACAGCTGCGTATCCTAAGAGCGTAATATTGCTATTTTAATGGGTGATGGCGGTATTGGCTTCGACTTTCAGACGCGCGCGCAAGCGAATAAAGTCACCCCGCGTGATGGCGTCTTTGGGAATAAGGATGAACTCTTTGCGTTTTCTGCCGGTTTGGAGTGCCAAAATGACAAGCCAGGGGTTGAAGAATGTCCCTTTCAGCATTTTGCCGGTGCGCTTGTCACCAGAGGGGTAGCGCACTTCCCAGCGTCGGTCTTTGCGCCATTGCAGGCGGTAGTGCCGTGAACCCAGGCGATGGCTTTGGCTGGCACTGAATAGGACCATAGCGATGATCAGCAGTTGCCACGCGATATTCATATCAGCCTGTGTGATGGAGAAAATGGCGGCGCCATGAAGGGCGAGAGACAACGCTAGAAACACCCGCGAGGGGCGGACTTCAAGATATAAGGGAATGACGGATTTCTTGTACGATTGTCCTGAATCGCTCATCGTCGTTGTTCTTACAAACCAGTTGGTATAAATACGGGTCTTGCAGTTCCAGTAAGGCCTGGAACTGCTGCTGTAATTCGGGATCTGCGTTGACATAGCGCTTGTCCAGATAGGCGTTCAGCGCGACATCCAGTTCTTTCATGCCGCGCCGGCAGCGCCAACGCAATCGAGACAGTTCACTCATCGTTTCGCGAGCCGCAACGACAGCTTATCCCTGCCGCTTGACCATCAGCTTTTTCGTCTCTGCTATTGCCTTAGCAGGATTCAGTCCTTTCGGACACACTGAGGTGCAGTTCATTATAGTATGACAGCGATAGAGTTTGAATGGGTCTTCAAGCTCGTCGAGACGATCACCGGTACTTTCATCGCGGCTGTCAACGATCCAGCGATACGCGTTAAGTAGCGCAGCGGGCCCGAGGTAGCGGTCGCTGTTCCACCAGTAACTGGGGCAGCTGGTAGAGCAACAGGCGCAGAGAATGCACTCGTAGAGGCCATCAAGCTTCTCACGCTCATCGACGGACTGCAGGCGCTCGCGATCGGGTGACGTCGCACTGGTGGTTTTCATCCAGGGTTCAACCGAGGCGTACTGTGCGTAAAAGTTGCTCAGGTCAGAAACAAGATCGCGGACGATGGGCTGATGCGGCAGCGGGTAGATCTTGATGTCGCCTTTGATGTCGCGAATCGCTTTGGTGCAGGCCAGTGTGTTGGCGCCATCGATGTTCATGGCGCATGAGCCGCAAATGCCTTCGCGACAGGAGCGTCGGAACGCGAGGGTGGAGTCCTGCTCACTTTTGATCTTGATGAGCACATCCAACACCATCGGCCCACAGTCGTCCAGATCAACCTCGTAGGTGTCGGTGTGCGGATTCTTACCGGTCGACGGATCAAACCGATAGACAATCACCTTGCGGATGTTGTCACCCTGCTTGGGCGCAGGGAAGTGTTTGCCGGGTGTTATAATGGAATTCGCGGGGAGTCTGAATTCTGCCATTGTTATAGTCCTGCTTAGTACACGCGCTTTTTCGGAGGGATGACCTCAGCCTCGTCGGACAAGGTGTACATGTGTACGGGTCGGTAGTCGATGCTGACTTGACCATTCTCGTCGGGGCAGGCGAGGGTGTGTTTCATCCAGTTGGGGTCA
>DOIU01000393.1 GCA_003511825.1 Gammaproteobacteria bacterium
ACCATGGCCGAACAGCGCCGTCTCCACGGTCGTGAACAATACAACACGCCTTCCAAGTTTGTCAGCGAAATTCAAGCCGAGCTGCTCCAGGAAATCCGCCCCAGGATGCAGGTCAGTCGTCCCGTGTATCAGCCTGTTCGACAAACCGCCGTCGAAAGTAGCGAGGGTGAGGAAACCTTGCGCATTGGCCAGCGAGTTCAACACCGAAAGTTTGGGCAAGGGGTCGTCTTAGGCTGTGAGGGGCAAGGCAGTCACGCGCGTGTTCAAGTGAACTTCGAGGAGTGCGGCAGTAAATGGCTGGTGCTCGCCTATGCAAATCTCCAGGCGGTATGACGGGGGGCGCTTCATTGCTGCCCAGGCATTGCTAGTGAGTGTGGCGTGCGGCGGGCTTGTCTTATACTGATGGGCATGCATTTGCGTGCACCAACAGGAGGCATGTTTCCAAATCCCCTGTGTGCAGCTTTTTGTGGCGACGCAGCATAGGCTTGTATTGTCTCACAGATGCGTGTTTTGGCAGGTGTCTGACTAGACCTTTGAGTTGGGCAGTGGTATAAAGTTTTCGTGTTGGCGAGCATTAGCAAGGCCTATTTCGTCAACCACTATATAACTAAAATTCATTGTCACAGTTCCTTCACTGGCTCCAGTGTCAGAAGGGGGCCAACGGCATAGCCACAGGGTGGAGTCGCATGGTGCCTGCATTACCCGTTCGTGTCATTAACGTTCAATGCCTTCCTGCGCGTTCCCCAATTTGCTCGGAAACTACACAATTCACTTGTTCTGACTGAGGAAAAAAATTCATGTCTCGACGTAAATTTTTAAAGAAGGGGGCTGCCGCTGGTGTGGGCACGGTCGCCGCCGGAACGATTCTCTCTGCGCCGGCGATTGCCAAAGAGCGTATCGAAGTTGCCATGGTCTCGACCTGGCCGCGCGATTTTCCGGGATTGGGGACTGGGGCGCAGCGTTTTGCCAAGCGACTGTCGGATATGAGTGATGGCCGCATTCAGGTGGAGTACTTTGCCGGTGGCGAGCGGGTCAAGCCGTTTGATTCCTTTGATGAGGTCGCCTCAGGCAATGCGCAGATGTACCACGGCGCTGAGTACTACTGGAAAGGCAAACACCCGGCGTTTGCGTACTTTACCAGTGTGCCATTTGGCTTAACGTACGTGGAGATGAATGCGTGGATCCGCTTTGGCGGCGGCCAACAGCTGTGGGATGAGTTGTCTTCGCAGTTCGGTATCA
Organism: Gammaproteobacteria bacterium; assembly: GCA_003511825.1. Classification (GTDB taxonomy): domain Bacteria; phylum Pseudomonadota; class Gammaproteobacteria; order Granulosicoccales; family Granulosicoccaceae; genus UBA7957. Next base: position 1,240 of record DOIU01000393.1, read on the forward strand.
AGGGCTTGATGTGTGGTAACACCGGTGTGCAAATGGGCGGCTGGTTCCGCAAAGAAATCAATACCGCCGATGACCTCAAGGGCTTGAAGATGCGCATGCCGGGGCTGGGTGGCGATGTGCTGGCCAAGCTCGGTGCTTCACCCGTGTCTTTGCCGGGTAGTCAAATCTATGAAAATCTCATCTCCGGTGCCATCGACGCAACAGAGTGGGTCGGGCCATGGAACGATACCTTCCTGAAATTCTTTGAGGCAGCCAAGTTTTACTACTACCCAGGCATGCACGAGCCGGGCGCAATGCTGGCTGTCGGCATTAATGAAAAGTTCTGGAAAGGCCTGTCGAAGTCTGACCAATTGATGGTCGAGGCGGCAAGTTCGATGGAAAATGACGTCATGATGTCAGAATACAACGCTAACAACGGTGCTTATCTTGCGAAGTTGCTGTCAGAGCAAGGCGTAAAGTTGCGCGAGTTCAGCGACGAAATCTACGACAGCTTTGGTGAAGCTTCAGATGAGGTCTTCGAAGAAGTGGTCAACCACAGTAAGCTCGCGAAGAGTGTGCACGAGAGTTTCGTGAAAGCGCGCGCGGAGATTGGGGCTTGGCAAAACATTGCCGATGTTTCTTACTTGCGCCAGCGCAACCGGGTACTGGGTATTTAGTTGCGTCAACCATGGCATGGAAACGGGGCTTCGGCCCCGTTTTCGTACCGGCGTAGGTTGCGTCGCATCGCCTTCGGTGAAGCCGCCAGCTCACGCATAGGTGTGTCACAACTGAGTTAGGCTATGTCCACTGCGCAAACTTCCTCCCCTTCGGTCTGGTTTCAGTCTTCGTTTTTCTATCGTGTGCTCACTGGCTGGATTGTTGCCGGCGCACTGCTGTATCTCGCGAACAATGTCGCGACCTTCTGGTTCGATTGTCCAGGCGTACTCAATCTCTTTGGCCATTACGGTGTGCTGGGCCTAGAGTCTGATAATAGCGACTATTCCGGCGCTCAACTTGCCTGTGGCTGGCTCCAGTTGTTGTCATATATCGCAAGCGCCGTGTGGGTGTACAGGTATGTCTCTCGTCGGAATCACCCTGCAGGCTTGCATCGAGATGCAGCGCGCTATGCGTGGTTAGCGGCGTATATCGTACGTGCGGCCTTTTGGGCTGTCGTGTTGGTCGGGCTCGCGGATGTGGTCGTCTCGTTCTTACGTGTTGAGGAATTGCTAGCGGGTATTGTTGGCGATAAGTTGACGAGCGACTTGGGGCGTCCGAGTTTTCGGGGGCTCTATGTGCACTATCCCTTGATTGTTGTCGCCGGGATTATTGCTTTTTTCACGCGCGGGCTCAGCGTGGTGTGGTTGGCCGTGCTTGTGGTGTTTGCGGAGTTTCAGATCGTGATATCACGGTTTGTATTTTCGTATGAGCAGGCCTTTATGGGCGACTTGGTGCGGTTTTGGTATGCCGCCCTGTTCTTATTTGCCAGCGCATACGCATTGGTCGATGAAGGGCATGTGCGGGTGGATGTGCTCTACGCCCATTTTGGTCGCCGCGCAAAAGCATGGACGAATGCGGTGGGCACCTTGCTACTCGGCTTACCCATTTGTTTTACGATTTTATTGCTCGGGTTGTGGGGGCGGGGCAGCAGTCTGAACAGCCCCTTGCTGAGCTACGAAATTTCACAAAGCGGCTTTGGCATGTACGTCAAATACCTCATGGCGGGCTTTTTGGTGGTCTTTGCCTTGTCGATGATTGTCCAGTTTGCTGCGTATTTTCTTGAGAGCGTTGCCGTGTTGCTCGGTGACGATGATGATGACGTCAACGACGCGGCCGCCGAACAGATGCCGCACTCGGGCTGAGCGAAACCTCAATTATGGAAGTCTTTTTTTTAATTGTCCTGTTGCTGCTGATGGTGGTGGCCTTAACGTCCGGGTTTCCCGTGGCATTTGCGCTGCCGGGGTCGGCGGTGATGGCTATTGGTCTGGCGGCGCTCACCGGTTATGTCTTTGAAGGTGACGTCAGCGCCTACTTTGCCCAGGATGGCCCCGTTGAGTGGTTGAATGCGGGGGTCACGAACTTTCGGAGCCTGTATTGGATTGTTGAGCGCGATACCCTGATTGCGATCCCGTTGTTTGTGTTTATGGGGATTATGCTGCAGCGATCGAAGATTGCAGAAGACTTGTTGGTCGCGATGGCGCAGTTGTTTGGGCCAGTGCCGGGTGGTTTGGGTATCTCGGTCGTGTTTGTCGGCGCGTTGCTCGCTGCCACGACGGGTATCGTGGGCGCCACCGTCATTGCGATGGGGCTGATCTCGCTGCCCGCCATGCTGCGTAATAATTACTCCAAGTCGTTATCCAGTGGTGTCATCTGTGCCTCGGGCACCCTTGGGCAGATTATCCCGCCGTCCATTGTATTAATTATTCTGGCTGATCAGCTCTCCAGCGCGGCTGATCAAGCCAGCACCTTGCGCAAGCAGGCTTATCGTGAGGCCACAGGTGAGTTTTCCATGCCGTCCAGCTTGGATGTGGTTTCGGCCAGTGCTGGCGATATGTTCATGGGGGCTTTTATTCCGGGGCTGATTCTGGTTGCCCTGTACATGCTGTATATTTTGGTCAGTGCGATACTCAAGCCAGACTCGGCGCCGCCCGTTCCCTTTGAAGGCGCCTACGATCGCGCATTTGCCAAGCGGGTATTGCTGGCGTTGGTACCGCCTCTGACGCTGATTTTTGTCGTGCTCGGTTCGATTATTCTCGGTATCGCCACGGTGAACCAAGCGGGCGCCATCGGCGCGATTGGTGCCATGATCATGGGCGGGTACCGCCTTTCGGCAGGTAAGCGCGGGGCCTTTTACCCAGCGATATTGGCCGGTGTGTCCATCCTCGCGATCGTTGTGGTGCTTAGTCTGTACACCATCAATGTCAAAAACATCACTTCAGAGCGTGATTTTCAGGGTGTCATTCTGGCGCTCATTGCCGTCAGTGGATTGATGCTGGCCGTACTATGGAGTGCGTGGCGGACTTGGCGTATCGATAACACCCTGACGAGTGTGATGATCGAAACGGCTAAAACCACCTCGATGGTTTTTATCATCTTGCTGGGCGCAGCCATGCTGACCTCTGCCTTTCGCGCCTTTGGTGGAGAGGAGTTGGTTAAGCATTATCTGACGAGTCTGCCAGGGGGCTTTTGGACGCAGTTTTTTGTCGTCATGTTGGTGATGTTCCTGCTCGGCTTTTTCCTCGATTTTATTGAGATCGCCGTGGTGGTTGTCCCGATCGTGGCACCCATTCTGTTGTCAGATCCTGAAGCGAATATCACGGCCGTATGGTTTGGTGTCATGGTTGGGTTGAACATACAGACATCCTTCCTCACACCGCCGTTTGGCTTCGCGCTGTTTTACTTGCGCGGGGTGGCACCGGCAGTTGTCAAAACCACGCATATTTACAAGGGTGCGGTTGCCTTTATTGTCTTGCAGCTGGTGGGGCTTGGCATTGCCGGCTACTTCCCGCCGTTAGTGAATTACCTGCCTTACAGTACGTACCTGACGTCAGACAATGCGCCGCCGCCGATCAATCCGCGTTTGCAGGCGTGCATGCGAGAGCACTTATTTGACTACTACGAGCAAAATGTATCAGATCTGCGCGCCAGCATTCAGGACGTGCGTGACTTGAACCTGGGCGTCTTGCCCGGAGGCTTGCAAAAAGGGTTGCAGTCCAGCTTTGATTTGGCAGATTCCACCTTTGATCGTGTCGCTGATGTGCAGGCTGCTGAGGTCGCGCTGCAAGGGTATGAGGACGAGTACCGGCCCATTCATCGCCAGGTGCGCGACTTGCAAAATGATATTCGAGCCACAGAGGCACGCCTGAGTGATCGTCGCCAAGATTTGTCGCGTGAGCGGCGGTCAGATGCGCCCAATGCGGCGCTGATGGAGCAGCTGTCAGCACTGATCGCGGAGCAGGAAGATGCTATCGCGGCGATGAAAGGCAGCATACCGCAAGCCTGGGAAGGAGCAAATGCGCGCTACACCGAGCTGGACGTCCAG
>DOIU01000305.1 GCA_003511825.1 Gammaproteobacteria bacterium
TTCGTAGTTCCAGGTGTATTCCGGGTCATAGGCTTGCGGTAAGTCAATGCCGAGTCGCGCCGCCGTTAGCGCGGTATTGTTAAAGCCACCGGCGCGAAACCCGCGCGATGCCGAGGTGTAGAGTTTGAGGTCGGGGTTGACGGCGTAGGTGGCGCCCACGCGCGGCAACCACGCGGAGAAGTCATGCTCGGCCACCAGTTGCGCTTCGGGTAATAAGGTGTCTCCGGGTCCGTCGGCACCCAAGGCGACGATCGAGTTGCTATTATCGGTTTCGACCTTTTGCGTGTGGTAACGCAAGCCGCCGACAACCTCCCAGCGACCGACGCGCCAGTTAGCCTGGCCGAAGGCGGCCAAGGTCAGGTCATCAAACAAGACCAGATCGCGGATCTGCACCGGCATCTCCAGCCCGGTGACGCCCGCGAGGTCATTGATATACACATCAAAGTCATTCGACAGGCCCGAGCCGTAGAGCCCCACCACGTAGTCCAGGGCGCCGCCGTTGTCACTCAGATAACGCAACTCCTGCGACCACTGGCCAATGTCCACGTCAGCGGTTGAGGTGATCAAGGGCGCGGCGGTAAAGTCGGTATCATTCTGGGTGAAGCGATCGCCGACCACCCAGCCGGTTTGCGATTCCACGCGACCGTGGCCCAGATCATACGACAAGCTGATCCCCCAGACGTCGGAGCGCACCTCCTCAAACGTTTTTGTGTCGTTGACGATTTCAAAGTCGTCTTCACCCTGGGCGTATTGCACCAGGCCGTCGTCGCGGTCCTGGCCAAAGTAATTGAGTGTGACGCGGGTGTCCGCGTTCGGCTCGGCGACGAGGTAGAGACTGGCACCGAGGGTTTTCTCGGGGTTTTGCGATTCGTCGCGCGTGGGGTTGTCGACAAAGCCGTCAATATCGTTCCACAGCACAGTGCCCGCTGCACGCACCTTGTCGGTCCCCAGCGGCCCTTCGAGGCGCACGGCCACCTCGCGAAAGTCGCGCTCGCCGGCGAGTAATTCGGCGGAGCCGGCAAACACCTCTCCGGGCTCGCGCAGGCGGATATTAATGACGCCGCCGAGTGTGTTCTGCCCGTACAGCGTCCCTTGCGGGCCGCGCAAAAATTCCACCTGCTCAGCGGCGTCTAAGTCCAGACCAAAGAAGGCCGGATCGGGCAAGGCCACGCCGTTGACGTTAACGGAGACAATCGGGAAGTTGAGTTCACTGCGACCAATACCTCGGGTATAAAAATAGGTGCTGGTGCGCCCGCCCTGGTTTTGCACAATCACATTCGGCGCCAGCGCGGTCGCGTCAACCAATGAGCGACCAGCCGTGAGTTCCAGATCTTGCGAATCCACCACGGAAATACTCGCCGGCACGTCCTGGGCGTCACGGTCTCGCTTGCCCGAGCTGACCACCACGTCGGGCAAGACCGCCGCGTCTTCTGCGGGGTCGGTGCTCGCTGCGTCATCCGCGTGTAAAGTCGTGGCGGTGCAGAGCAGGCAGCTACCCAGGAATACCAAGCCGTGGCCGGTGCGGTCCAAGACACATCGTCGCATAAGGGTTCTCCGGAAAAACATCCGGCGCATTATACCGACGCCCCGGCATGCCCACTACTCCGTGAGGCACGCCTTCAGCCCTTGAGGCACACAGACTGTTGGGTCAGGTATTGGGAAGGATTGACACCGGTTTCTTGCCGGAACGCGGCAGCGAATTTGGACGGGTTGGAATACCCGACTTGCAGCGACGACTCGGTGACAGACGCACCCGCTTCAAGCAAGGTCTTGGCCGCGTGCATACGCCAGTGGCGCAAGCGCCCGTAGACCGTCATGCCATAGTGCTTTTTAAACCCGCGCTTGAGTGTCATGTGGTTGAGGCCTACGAGGTTGGCCAAACACAACACCGACGGCGGGTTAATCAGCTGCGCCTTCAGGTACGCGTCGGCAGCGTGCAATTGGGCGCCGAGATTGCGTATGGGTGTTTTCTCCGGCTGTCGTATCGCCTCGAAGTCAGCCAGCAAACCACTGAGCACATGACTCACGTCCGATACCGCGCTCAGTGCCGTGGCTAAAGCGTCCGGATGGGACTTGGGTAACTCGGTCACCCGCTGAAGGACGGCGGCGTCGATCGGGATTTGTGAAAACACCGGGCGCTTGGGGTTGCGCCGGTACTGACGAAACTCCGCCAAGGGCACTGACACCTGCGCGGCATCAAAAAAAACTTTGAGGCCGCTGTAGCGCCCGGGTACTTGCATCGAGACGCGATAGGCGACCGCATCCGCCGAATACAAATACGCCATCCCGGGTGCAATCTGGAACTGCTCGGATGACTGCGCGGCGCCGACGTGGGTGACACCGCTATCGGGAATGTATAAAGCCAAGCCTGGCATAGGCTCGGAAAACGTCTCTGACAGCGGCGCGTGGATCTCAAGATCGGCATAGGCGGCGTGAATATGCGGGCTGAGCGAGACGGTCCATCCGCACAGGGTCGCCTGGCCTTCAAACAGCGATAACGGCCCGAGAGGGTTCAACATACTACTGGTACTCCAACCACCTATTAACTCACCAATGAGAACGGTGATAAAGCGACGTTCAGCAGGGAAAGCGCTCAGATGCTAGGCGCGCGAGTGCAGGACTAGCCAGCCAAGGCATCCGCGCTTTGCGCAGCCCCCTCACCCAGCGCTGACAACACACGACACTCGTGAGCCACGTCCCCTTCACAGCTGTTGATCAGATGCTCCAGGTCGTGCTCTAACTGCTGCAGCTTGCGGATGCGCTCGCGCACTGAGGCCAGGTGCTGTTTGGCGATATCGTCCGCGGTGTGGGGTGCATCCTTGCCGCGTGCCGATAACTGCAATAGCTGGCGCACAGCGTCTAAATCAAAGCCCAGTGAACGCGTATGACAAATAAACCGCAACACCCTGACATGCTGGTCGCTATAACGGCGCTGATTGCCGGCGGTGCGCCCAGCAGGCGGCAGCAGCCCTTGGGCTTCGTACCAGCGAATGGTGGGTATTTTGCAACCGGTTTGTTTGGAGAGCTGACCGATGGAAACATCGAGTGACATCACACTACCTCGCACGGATTATCGCCACTGCTGTAAAAAGTCCCTAAGAGGCTTGAACCTCTAGTCACTAGAGATATTAAACTGTTCATCAGTGAAGTCAAACAGGAGCAGGACGTCTCATGGGTGAGCAATGTGGCTGTGGAAAAGCGCGGTTTGATGGGGTTGATCGCCGCTATATCACGATACTCTGGGTCGTGATCGCACTCAATGGCCTGATGTTTTTTGTGGAAATGACGGCCGGTTTTAGGGGGCAATCGCAAGCGCTCAAGGCCGACGCGCTGGACTTTTTAGGCGACAGCCTCACCTACGGCATCAGTCTGTGGGTCATCGGCAAGTCCGTCAATATCCGCACCAGTGCGGCGATGCTCAAGGGCATCAGCCTGTTTCTGATGGCGGGTTTTGTCCTTGTCAGCACGGCCTACCGCCTCATTGTATTAAACTCGCCACACGCCTTTACCATGAGCACGATTGGATTTTTGGCACTGGCGGCCAACCTGTTCAGCGTGATGCTACTGATGCGCTACAAAGACGGCGACGCCAATATCCGCTCGGTGTGGCTGTGCAGCCGCAATGATGCTGTGGGCAATGTCGCAGTGATGCTGGCGGCGGCGGCCGTCTGGTATTGGCAATCGCCCTGGCCCGATTTGTTGGTGGCACTGTTGATGGCGGGTTTGTTCTTCTCGTCGGCCACTCAGATCTTGCGCCAAGCCTTAGACGAACGCCGCGAAGCGCAGGCCAGCGCAGCGGCGTAAACGCGCGCGGGAACGCCACGCCTGCCAAACGAACAGCGCGTGGCGATCGGAGTGTGGCGATTAAGCGGCCTTCTCGTTGTGGCCCGAGGCCGCGACCTGGGGCTCAGCGCTACGCCCTGCATTAAAAAACGCGACCATCTCTTTCAAGTGCCGGGCTTGCTCGCGCATGGATTGCGACGCCGATGCTGTCTCGGCAACCATGCCTGCGTTTCGTTGCGTCATCTCGTCAATCTGCGTGATGGCTTGGTTCACCTGGTCAATGCCCTGGCTTTGCTCGCGCGAAGCGGCTGCGATCTCGTTGACGATTTCCACCACTTCTTTGACAGCCGAGACGATTTGCTCCAGCGTCTCTCCCGAATTGCCCACCAACTCAGAACCGCCTTGTATTTTATCAACGCTCTCTTTGATCAGTTCCTTGATCTCTTTGGCGGCGTTGGCCGAGCGCCCGGCCAGATTGCGAACCTCATTAGCGACAACGGCAAATCCCTGCCCCTGCTCTCCGGCGCGCGCGGCTTCCACGGCTGCGTTCAAGGCGAGTAGATTTGTCTGGAACGCGATTTCATCAATCACGCCGATAATGGCGGAGATGCGGTTGGACGACTCGGTGATTTCTGACATGGCATCCACGGCCTCGCGCACCACCAAGCCGCCTTGCTCCGCGCGACCGCGTGCACTCTCGGCCAGCTCATTGGCGCGCTTGGCGTTTTCAGCGTTCTGGCGCACGGTCGACGTCATCTCCTCCATACTGGCGGCCGTTTCCTCGAGGTTAGAAGCTTGCTTCTCCGTGCGCTCGGCAATGCGCGACGTGCCATCGGTGATGTCTTCCGTGCGCTGTGTGAGCGAGTCCGTACCGACGCGAATCTCACTCACGACCTCGGTCAGCTTCTCGATGGTCACGTTGACATCCGACTTCAGCTGCCCAAAGACGCCATGGTAGTCGGAACGAATTTCCCGGCTCAGGTCTCCCCGCGCCATCGCTGAAATCGCCGCGCCCGTATCGCCCACCGCACGTTCGGTAATGTCCAGTAAGGCATTGACGCCATCGCTCATGCTCTGAAAAAAGCCCTGCATGGTCGAGGTATCAATCCGTTGTGCCATATCCCCGGCTCTCGCCGCCGAGATGATTTGCTGGATGTTTTCTTCGGTGTCAACTTGCGGTGTGCGATCATGCCACTCCACCACCATCCCGGTCTTTTTGCCCTTGTCATTCAGCACAGGGGAAAAACTCATGCGAACATAGCGGGCGCCCAACGCCAAATCAATATGAGATGGCTCGCTCGCAGCAATCACGCGGTCGCGCTCCTGGGCGGCATTTTCGGAAAAGGCAGTCAGGCAAGACGGCAATAAGGTCTCGATCTGCAGATCGGGAACATGCTGGCGTAACTCCCCGACGACGGTGCTAGAGAAACGTTCCATCGCACGGTTGGCGTATTGGGTGTTCAATGCGTTATCAACCAACATAATGTTATTGCTGGTATTGTCGAGCGCCTTTTTGATGCGACCATTCTCGCCCGCAGCGGCCGCACGCTCGGCGTGAATTTGATGGCGTAGCTTGTCGCGCATGATACGCAAGCTGGCAAACACACCCACATCACTCTCCCGTCCGCGCTGGAAGTCAACGTCCAGATTGTCGTTTGCGATTTCCTGAGTCAACCAGCGCAAGTGCGCAGGGTCTGCACCTAAGTCGCGCAGGATGGATCGCGCGGCCAACCACGCAAACACAAGACTGGCAACAACACTGATCAACGTCAGCCCAAAAGCGCTGCGAAAAGCCGCTGTCGCATTCGCGTTAATGCCCAGCACCAGTGTTGACAGCTGTTCGGATAATCCGTCTTCAAACGCTTTTAATTGGTTTATCTTTGGGGCTGACACCTAACGT
>DOIU01000276.1 GCA_003511825.1 Gammaproteobacteria bacterium
TCTCGCGCGAGGTGAAGGTGGTGCAGTCAGGGCAGGGGGCTGATGAGGTGTTCGGTGGGTATTTCTGGTACCCAGAGATGCATTCCGCTAAAGATGAGGCCGATTTGCCGCGCTTTGCGAACCGCTATTTTGATCGCACACACGCCGAGTGGCTGGATACCATTGCGCCCGCTTATCACCCGCAAGGTGATCCAACCTCGTCATTGATTGAGGCACGTTTGACCGCACCGGTGGGAGACCAATTCATTGATCGCGTGCTGCACCTGGATGTGACGACGCTGATTGTCGATGATCCGGTGAAGCGGGTAGACAATATGACCATGGCTTGGGGGCTGGAAGCGCGCGTGCCGTTTCTGGACCATGAATTGGTTGAGTTGGCCGCGCAAATGCCACCAGAGCTTAAGCTGCGCGACGGTGGCAAGTACGTGCTCAAACAGATTGCGCGTGGACTGATCCCTGACAGCGTCATCGACCGGCCCAAAGGTTACTTCCCCGTGCCTGCCTTAAAATACGTGCGTGGTGACTTTTTGCACTTTATGCAAGATATCTTGGCGTCACAGGCGTGTCGTGAGCGCGGGGTGTTTCAGCCGGCGATGTTGCAACGACTGTTGGCGGAGCCTGATCAGCATTTCACCGCGTTGCAGGGCAGTAAAGTGTGGCATCTGGCTCTGCTGGAGCTTTGGCTGCAGAAGCATGTCGATAGCGTTGTCGGAGCTTGACAGGTCAATAGCGTTTTAACCCGGTGCAAGGTGAAACCCTCAGCGCTATAGGCGATTAGGTTGGAGCAGTGCCGCAGACGTGATGTATACTTTGCGTAACGATCGGTTGCGACGCGTTGCGCCGAATCCGGCTAACCAATAATTACGAGTTTCGAGGTATCTGATGGACGTTTTGGATCGAATTCGGGAGCAGGTTGAAAGCAGCCCGGTCATTATCTATATGAAGGGAACACCGCAAATGCCCATGTGCGGGTTCTCCAGCCGCGCGGTGGAAGCGCTCAAGCAATGCGAGCGAGAGTTTGCATTCGTCAATGTCATCGCGGATCCGGAGATTTTTGATAATCTGCCGCGATACGCTGATTGGCCCACTTTTCCACAGCTGTATATCGGCGGCGAGCTGGTCGGCGGCTGTGACATCACCTTGGAGATGTTTGAATCCGGTGATCTGCAAAAAATGGTGCAAGAGGCCGTTGACGCAGCACCTGCTCAGAGCTGAGTGTTTGCCTGATCCACCAAAAAAGCCGGGTTTTCCCGGCTTTTTTTATGTCTTGTGTAAATCTTCCCAGCGGTTAATGATGTGGCAAAACAACTCTGCGGTTTTGCGCGTGTCATACACGGCGGAGTGGGCGTCATCGGTGTTCCACTCCAGGCCTGCCGCGCGCACGGAGCGCGCCAGCACGGTTTGTCCCAAAGCCAGGGCGCTTAGGGTGACCGTGTCAAAGTTGCTAAACGGGTGAAACGGATTGCGTCGGATACCGGTGCGTTCCACCGCCGCGTTTAAGAAACTCAGATCGAAGAAGGCGTTGTGCCCCACCAGGATCGCCCGGGTGCAGCCCGCTTCTTTTACCGCCTTTCGAATCGGCGTGAAGACAAAGCCCAGCGCATCGACTTCCGTGCGTGCAGCGCGCAAGGGATGCCAAGGGTCAATGCCGTTGATTTCCAGGGATTTTTCGTCGATGTTGGCGCCGTCAAACGGTACTACGTGTGTGCTGATAGTTTGGTAGGGCTCAATATAGCCCTCGTCATTGATGCGCAACATGACAGCCGCGAGCTCCAACAGCGCATCCGTCTTGCAATTGAAACCGCCGGTCTCCACATCGATAACAACAGGGATGTAGCCCCTGAAGCGGTCGCACATTTTAGTGTTTTTACCTGCCTGGTACATGGCAATTCAGTCCTGCATGATGAGTTTGGGGCCGGTACACGTGCCATACCTGGCAAATGTGCGTCGGAAGTCCTTGAAAATCACAGTATACGCGAGATCAGTCGCGAACTCGCCATTGAAGTTCTGCTCCTGCCTTCATCGGTACCAGGACATCGTCGCCAAAGCCATACGTCTCCGGCACCGTCCAGGGGGATTTCTCCAGGGTGATCGTGTCCGCGTTGCGCGGCAGTCCATAAAAATCCGGGCCATGAAAACTGGCAAAGGCTTCGAGCTTGTCCAGGGCGCCATGCTGCTCAAACACTTCGGCATACAATTCAATCGCCGCATGCGCGCTGAACATACCGGCGCAACCGCATGCGGATTCCTTGGCCGTGCGTGCGTGTGGTGCACTGTCTGTCCCCAGGAATAGGCGGGGATGCCCACTCATTGCCAGATTGACCAATGCTTGTCGATGATTATCGCGCTTGATAATGGGCAGACAGTAGAAGTGCGGCTTAATGCCGCCGACCAGCATATCGTTGCGGTTATACATCAGGTGCTGCGGTGTTACCGTGGCGCCGATCGTCTCAGGGCTGTCGGTAATAAAGGTTGCGGCTTGCTCCGTGGTGATGTGCTCCAGCACGACGCGCAGTTCGGGGAACTCGCGCACCAAGGGCGTCAGAATCTGATCAATGAAGACGGCTTCACGATCAAAAATATCCACCTTTGGGTCGACCACTTCGCCGTGCACACAGAGCACCAGGTTGGCGCGCTGCATGGCCTCTAGCGTGGGGTAGATTTTCTGGATATCTTTCACGCCCGCGTCGGAATTGGTCGTCGCGCCAGCGGGGTAGAGTTTGCAGGCTTTTATAAAACCTGACGCACCTGCCCGGGCGATCTCCTCGGGCGTGAGTTGTTCCGTGAGGTAGAGTGTCATCAAGGGGTCAAATCCCGGATACGCTTTAGCCGCCTGAAGGATGCGGTCGCGATACTGCGATGCCAGCTCGGTATTGATCACAGGAGGTGTCAGATTTGGCATAACCACCGCGCGCGCAAACGTCTTGGCCGTGTGTCCGACGACGGCGTTGAGGGCCGTGTCGTCACGTAAATGCAAGTGCCAGTCATCAGGTCGGGTAAGGGTTAGCTGCATTGGGTTGAGTTCCGGGATGTGAGTTGAAGCAGTGGATGGCTTGGTGTTCGTCCAACGGCATCCGCTCGCGGTAGCGACTGAGGTAGGTGATTGGGCGCGTGTTAAAAACAATCTTTTTACGGTGAATTCGGCTATTATGCCATCCAGAATCCGGCCCGTCAGCAGCGGCGATATCCGGTGGTCCGGGCAACGGATCTCAACAGCGTTTTAGATTGACTCAGGGAGTACCGCGTTTGCTGGCGTTGGCACGACAATTCATCGACATCGCGCTCTTGCGCGCCAAGCCTCAAGACTTGCCGGCAGACACAGGTGTGCTGGTGCTGGCCGTTTGTTTCGCCTTGTTCACCTTCTTGGTAGCCAGCTTGCCTGAAGCAGAACCCGGTATGGCGTTGCAACGGGCACTGCTGGACTTGGTCGTCACCGGCTTGTTTATCTACGGCGGTTTGCTGTATCAGCGACGGGTGAGTCGCTTTACCCAGGCCTTCAGTGCGTTGGCCGGGGCCGGCGCGGTGATTAACCTGGCTGCGGCCGTGGTCACTGCGGGTTTGCGACCGGGCGAGCAAGCCTCAACCTTGGTGATGGTGTTGTCATTGCTGTTGCTGGCCTGGAGTTTGGCGTTGTGTGCGCATGTGTTTCGACACACGTTCACGGTGTCCGCACCAGCGGGCGCTTTGATTGCGTTGGTCTACGTCATCATCGCCTTGCAGATATCGCATTTGCTGTACCCCAGTGGTGCAGCCTAGGCATGTAGTCATGCATATTCATATTTCAGCCGTGTGCGGTACCTTTATGGCGGGCATAGCCCGCTTGGCCGTGGCCAGTGGGCATCGGGTCACGGGCTCAGATGCCAATGTCTACCCGCCGATGAGTGATCAGTTGCGCGACTGCGGCGTTGAGCTGATGACGGGTTATCGCGCAGAGAACCTCGACGATACGCCCGATATGGTCGTTATCGGTAACGCCTTGTCGCGCGGGAACCCTGAGGTGGAAGCGGTGCTGGAGCGCGGCTTGCCCTATACCTCCGGCGCGCAATGGTTAGCAGACAACATCCTCAGAGACCGGTGGGTGCTGGCGGTGGCCGGTACGCATGGAAAGACGACCACCAGCAGCTTGTTGGCGTGGATACTCGAATACGCCGGGCTACAGCCGGGTTTCTTGATCGGTGGCGTGCCACAGAACTTCAGTGCCTCCGCACATCTGGGCGAGGGGCCGTTCTTTGTCGTCGAGGCCGACGAGTACGATACTGCGTTCTTTGACAAGCGCTCCAAGTTTGTCCACTACCGGCCGCGCACGCTGGTGATGAACAACCTGGAGTTCGATCATGCTGATATCTTTGCCGACCTAGAGGCTATCAAGACACAGTTTCATCACTTGGTGCGGACGGTGCCCGGCAGCGGCTTGATCATTTGGAACGGCGAAGACAGCCACCTTCGTGATACGCTGGCGCGGGGATGTTGGTCGGACGCCGCGTGCTTTAGCGTTGAAGCGCCGCTGTGTGATGCGCAAACGCCACGCTGGCACGCGCGAACGGAGCAGCCTGACGATGGCCGCGTGTTCACCTGTGTCGACCCCGCCGGTCAAGGCCATGAGGTACAGTGGTCGCACGGCGGCAGGCATAACGTGGCCAATGCCCTGGCGGCTATTGCCGCTGCGCGCCATGTCGGCGTGCCCCCGGCGGATGCCGTCGCGGCCTTGCGCGAGTTTACCGGCATCAAGCGGCGGATGGAGGTGCGGGCTGAGGTTGCCGGCGTGACGATTTACGATGATTTTGCGCATCATCCCACCGCTATCGCGTCCACGCTGCGCGGCTTAAGAGCGGCAGCGCCGAGCGAGAAAATCATCGCGCTGCTTGAAATGCGTTCCAATACGATGCGAATGGGGTATCATAAGGAGCGTGTGGCGAACGCTCTGAAAGTGGCTGATTTAGCAATCATTTACGCGCCTACTGACGTGAACTTGGACGCACTGCGCAGTCACCTGGAGAGCACGGGTGAAACCTCGGTCACGTTGATCGATTCAATTGAACACATACTGGAACGTTTGCGCCAGGAGGTCAGCGCGGGTGATCAGCTTGTTGTCATGTCTAACGGCTCGTTTGACGGTATCCACGATAAAATTGCAATGATGCTTGCGGCGCGATGAAAAACGTTCTTACGCCAACGAAGCCTATGGCCGTTCGGGCTTCGGCAGATACCCCGCGTCCGACCAGTGCTGCTGCGTCTGCAGATATTCCTGTTGTCCAGACTGCCGCTAAAGCCGCTAAACCTGCGGGTGAGGTGAAGTCGGTTAAGGCCTTGGACTTCGACGTCCCCGAAAAAATCGGCAAGTACGTGCTGCAAGACAAGCTTGGCAGTGGCACCTGTGGCATTGTGTTCAAGGCACGCGACGACATGCTGGGGCGCGATGTCGCGGTAAAACTCTCGCCTATCGGCAAGCCCGATGTGTCTACTGGCAAGGTGCCTGGCGCCCAACGTGCATTCCTGACCGAACTGTTTGCCGCCGGCAAACTCAAGCATCCCAATATCGTTACGGTGTATGACGCGGGCCAGGATGGTGAGTTGAACTACCTGGTCATGGAGCAGATCAACGGCTATTCGCTGAAGTCCGTCGGTAAAGGGCAAAAGCTGCTGCAGCCTTTTCGTGCCCTTGAGGTGATCATCGAATGTTGTCATGCGCTCGACTACGCTCATGCTCAGGGCATCGTGCATCGCGATATCAAACCGGCCAACATTATGATGGGCCGAGATGGCTCGGTGAAGCTCTTGGATTTCGGCATTGCGGTCAAGACCTCCGTTGACGGCACGGCGGCGGGCCCGACGCTCGGTACGCCCAACTATATGTCGCCGGAGCAAATTCGCGGCAAAGCATTGGGGCCAGCCAGTGATTTTTATTCCCTGGGTACCGTGCTGTTTGAGTTACTGACGGGCAAGCAGCTCTTCAAAGCCAAGAAGGTGAAAGACCTCTTCCGGGTTGTGGTCGGAGAGATCGCGCCCGCGTTGTCAGACATTCGTCCGGATTTACCCGACGCCTTGTCAGACGTGGTCGCCAAGGCGCTGAACAAATTGCCCGATCAACGCTTCCAGTCCGGGCGTGAATTTGCCCAGGCGCTCCAACCCATTGCTGAGCAAATGCGCTTGATGGCCAAGCGCTCGCGTCAGCAGTTGTTGCTTATTCGGCAGCTGCGCGCGCTGGATTTTTTCCAGGACTTTGATGAAGGTGAAGTCGCGCTCTTTCTGAATAAAGCCATTGAAACCTCCTGTTACGACGGCGATATGCTGATTGATGAGGGCGCTACCAGCCGGCAGTTTTCTGTCATTACCGGTGGCGTGGTCGTCGTGCGTCGCAAGGGCCGTGTGGTGCAAATCTTGGGTGAAGGCGACACCATCGGTGAGTTTGGATTTATTCATGATGATCCCAGTCCGCTGCGCGTGATTGCGCAGTCAAACGTCAGCTTGTTATCCGTGAATCCCGATTTTCTCGCAGAGCTGCCGCCCGCTGTGCATTTGCACTATTACAAGCGTATTTCCGAATCGCTGGTGCATAAGATTTCCTCTCAAGACCGTCTTGTCCTTGACCTAGAGTTCTCCGCAGACTAAGAACTCTTAGAGCCTTTTTGAAATCTCCGGTGTTGGTTGTTCGCCTGCGAGGTGTCGGGACATGTCGTGCTGACACAGAGACTCCAAAAAGGCTCTCGGGGAGTTGCATCAGATCCATCGTGCACCTTTAGCAACGTTGGCTGATCACGATTGAGTTCAGCGACGGCAGTGCAGGCCAGTCAGGCGGCTGCTGATCGGAAATCATTATGGTAAAACCTGTCGCCCTTTTTGTTGGCGTGTTGCTCGGCTGTGTGCAAGCGGTCTTTACGATCGGCCATGCGGCGCCGCAGCCGGTGACGGCAATTTCAGCCCACTATGAAACCACCACGGGCACCTCCGGCGATTACACAGACCCGGCTGGAAACGTTATCCAATTTAACCAAGGGCAGGACAATCTGCTGCTGATTGACAGCATGACCGTCAATGGGCATCGTCTCGTCTCCGACCGCAAGGCCGACGTGGTGCGCGTGCGGCGCATCACCGCCAACACCTGCGTGGATTCGCCGGGTTGCAATACGAATATCGGTAATATCAGTGGCGAAAAGTTGTTCTTTCAGTACCCGTATCTGGGGTCGCCGCTCGAACACAATCTCAAACCACCGCGCGCGCATTCACTGGAAGAACTCTACCGTCTGAATGCGCTGAACATCTCTGCCGACAATCCGCTGGGCAATCTGGACAACAACATCGAGCGCATCGATATCATGTTCAGCGAGGGGGTGAGGGTACCCGAGACCGTCGGCGGGCGTCAGCTCACCGGCTTCATGATTGCCGAACGCTGGGGTAACAATCCACATCAGATTGCTGCTATTGCGGCGGTTGATAATCAGGGGGACCCGGCCGCGTTCTACCCCTTATCGAAGGGGAACGTGAATGACTACGGCGACACGCAGTTTACGATCACGCATGCAGATGGCTCTGTCACTGGGCCGGCTAACTACACCCCGTCCAGTCATCGCTACCGCAATCAGGATGCCCCCGTGCCCGGCGGCGTTGCCGGCAGTGAGACCAATCCGCTGAACGGCTTGCCCGAGTATTTTTTGTCAACCTCGCAACCGGTACGCGCCGCTTTTCATTCCTTTGAGCAGCTTGGCGTGCCCGCCGGTGCGACCGTTTATGGGTTTTCCGCGTTCGGTGTCGATGTTACACAAGCCATGGATCTCGTCGGCTTGACCGACGTACCACTGAATACTGACCGCATCATCCAAGATTCCGCAGACATTTTTGGGGCTGTCGGGGCGGTGTTTGTGCCTGGTTCGCAGGCGCCCATCGGTATTGCCAAGGCTGTCACCGATCAGCAAGAACTTGAGGCTGGCGTGTGGGACGTGGAGCTGACCTTGGTGGTCGAAAATCTCAGCTCCGATACGCCTGCACCAAATATCCAGGTGACCGACGACTTATCGGCAACTTTCGCCGGTGCGGCATCTTTTGAAGTCATGGGCAATCCGGGCACCGGCGGGCTGACGCCGGCGACGCCCGCGTACGATGGCCGCGACCAAATTCAGCTATTGGCGGGTACTGACACCTTGGCGCCTGGCGACCAGGAGACGATACGGTTTCGCGTGCGTGTCGATATTGGCATGTCTGATGGCATCTACCTCAACAGTGCAAGGGTGACCAGTGCGCTGGCGGTGGGTGAGCCTCCCGCCTCATCGGATTGGTCGGACGAGGGCAGTGACCCCGACCCCGATGGTGACGGCTTCGCCAATGGGCCGGGTGAAGACGACCCGACCGCCATACTGCTCGGCGCAGAGACGGGCTTGATTGCGGTAGACAAAGTGGCCGGTAAATCGCAGGTGTCGATCGGGGACTTGGTACCTTACACGCTCACCGTGCGAAATAATGCAGGCCGTGAGATCAGTGAAGCGGCCGTGCGCGATACGCCGCCGCCCGGTTTCTCATACGTTGAGGACTCGGCCGTGCTGGTGCGCCGTGGCGGTGACGGACGTTTTGGCACATCGGATGACAGCAGCGAACCTTTATTCCCCGAGGGTGACAGGACATTGGTTTTCGGGCCTTTTAGCCTCGCGCCCGGCGAAATTGTTTCCATCAATTACCTGTTGCGGGTCGGCGCGGGTGTGGTGCCGGGAGAAGCGCGCAATGTCGCTGTACCCTACGTGGCGGAAGACCCCGTAGGACCCTCAGATGCCGCTGCACTTGAAGTGGTGCGCGATGTCACGTTTGAGCAGGGCGCGATCATCGGGGTGGTGTTCCACGATCGCGATGCCGACGGCTATCAGGACGCCGTTGCCGCAACACGCCTGCGCCTCAAGGTGCATGGCATTGACGAGTTCGTTGACACCCGAGGTGTGCGCTTTCTCGCCCACGAGGATCAGTTGGTCGGTGGCAACTACGCCCAAGGGTTTTGGATATCGCACATCGATGGGCGTGCCTATGCCAGCCGCAGCAGCGCGCTGCGCCAGGTGCAAGTGATCATTCCCTTAAAGCCGCAGACCACAGAAGGGGATTTGTTCAACGGGCTCGTGACCCTTGAGAGCGGTGAAGGAACCTGGCTGGAAGGCAGCTTGCTCGGCAGTAACCGGCTTGAAGACAAGCGCGGCGATGTCGCGCGTGGTGTGAACAACCAGAGACTGGCGTTCTATGGGCGCGTGCAGACCGGCGAGCGTGGGCGCTTTGTGGTGCTGACCGTGGTGAATGATGCGATTGACGAAGCGGGTATCCCAGGGGTGCGACTCGCCACCACGCAAGGCGTATTGATCGAGACGGACGCCTACGGTCGCTATCATTTGGCGGACCCGATGCTGATCGAAAAAAGCCGAGGTGGGAACTTTATCCTCAAGGTTGACCCGCATACCTTGCCAAAAGACGCCACCTTTACCACCGAGAACCCTCGGGTGATGCGCATCACTGGCAGCATTTTGAATCGCTTTAACTTTGGTGTCTCTGTCCCCGAAGCCGAGGTGCCGACGACCGACGCGGTGAAACGGCTGCCAGCGTACACACGCATGGAGAGGCAGAAACACATTGACTTCAACACCCGTTTTATCGATGAGGAGATTGGGGCGATCCAATTTGGATCGGGGCAGTCCGCGCTAGATGCTGCGGATCGTGCGCAACTCGCGCCAGCCATTGCAAAGCTGACTGGCAAGTCGTCCGTGGAGGTGCACGCGACCGGGCATGCCGATCCGGTTCCCTTGAA
>DOIU01000237.1 GCA_003511825.1 Gammaproteobacteria bacterium
GTAGCGGGCTGATCACGTTGTGATTCAGTATCAGCGCGAGCCAAGCTGCAAGCATGATGATGTTCGAGGCGATGGCGACGCTGTTGTGTTTTGTGTACGTAACAGAGCCCATCCAGAGTGAGCCGGCGAGGAAGCTCGCGATCAGGGTGGCGTAGCTCAGGAGTATAAAGTGGGCGGGTTGCCAGCCTGCGATGTCAAACCCGGCGAGGGCCAGAAAGGGTATCAGTCCGAGGTACCCGAGGGTTGCGTGTGTTTTGTTCACGATGGCTTCTGTGGTTACGTTTGCCTTAAGTCTTTGACGCTACAATTCTGCGTGTGACCGCGACGTCAAATGTCTGTGAACGGCATGTGAAAAGGACGCCCTCCTCTGGGTATTTCGCTCTCCTTAGCTGCTTGCGTTTGTCGGGTTCTTCGAGAGCGCCTCAATCTGCCCCAAATACTCCCCGTACTGCGGTGAGTCTTCCCGTGCGTAGTTGAGGTTTTTGCACAGCCCGGTGAGGCGGGTGAAATAGTCGCGGGCGGCGTCTTTGCTGGCAAACCGGTAGGGCTGGGTCACGAGTTGGTAGACGAGGTCAAAGCTGCGTTGTTGGCGTTCGATGGGGGCGCTGGCGTCGACGTCGTCGAAGGCGTCTTGTTGCAGGTAGACCATGTCGAGGAACAGGGCTTTTTGGTGGGTGATGAAGTTGTCCATGGTGACGCCTTCTTCGCCGGTGACTTGCATCATTTGGTCAATGCTGTCGCCTTGTTTGATCAGGCTGAGCATGTCGTGTACGCGTGTGGTCCAGCTGTCGTCGATTTCGCGTTCAAACCAGGGGCCGAGTTGTTGCTGGTAGCGTGACCAGGAGAGCAGCGGGTCGACGGCGGGGTAGAAGCGTTTGTAGGCGCGCTCGGCGCTGAGGCCGAGGAAGGTTTTAACCGTGCCCAGGGTGGATTGGGTGACGGGTTCTTCAAAGTTGCCGCCGGCGGGGGAGACGGTGCCGATCATAGTGAGGCTGCCGATGGTGCCGTCGTTGGTGCGCATCAGGCCGGCGCGTTCGTAGATGCCGCGAATAGCGGAATCCAGGTAGGCGGGAAAGGCTTCTTCGCCGGGGATTTCTTCCAGCCGGCCGGAGGTTTCGCGCATGGCTTGGGCCCAGCGCGAGGTGGAGTCCGCGATCAGCAGCACGTCGAGCCCCATCTGGCGGTAGTATTCGCCCAGGGTGATGCCCGTGTATATCGACGCTTCGCGTGCGGCCACGGGCATGGAGGAGGTGTTGCAGATGATGATGGTGCGCTCCATCAGGGTGCCGCCGGTTTTGGGGTCGGAGAGCTTGGGGAACTCGCGGATGGTTTCCACCACTTCGCCGGCGCGTTCGCCGCAGGCGACCACGATCACGATATCCACCGCGGCATAGCGGGAGATAATATTCTGCAATACGGTCTTGCCCGCGCCGAACGGGCCGGGAATGCAGCCCGTACCCCCGCGTGCGATCGGGAAGAAGGTATCGATTAACCGCTGGCCGGTAATCAGCGGCTCCTGCGGGTATTGCCGTTCAGAGAAGCGCCGGCGTAGTAGTGCCTCGGGCAGTGCGCGTCGAACTGGCCACGCTTGCATAATGGTGAGCGACTGTTCGTGGCCGTGCGTGTCTCGAATGCGGGCGATGGGCACGTCCAGGGTGAACGTGCCCTGCTGAATCCAGGTGACTTCTACCTCGCTCACTTCAGCAAACGGGACCATAATCTTGTGCGTCAGGCGACCTTCCTGCACCGTGCCCAGGGTATCTCCGGCGTGCAGGTGAGCGCCCTGCTTGACGGTGGGGACGAACGACCACTTGTTATTCGGGTCCAGCGCGGGCGCGCTCACGCCGCGCGGCAAGAAGCTCCCGTGGGAGATGGCCAGCAACTCCAGCGGGTTTTGCAGGCCGTCGTAGACTTGGCCAAGCAAGCCCGGCCCCAAGGAGACCGACAACATATGCCCCGACTGCTCCACCGGGTCGCCAATGCCGACGCCTTGCGTACTCTCGTAGACTTGCGCGTCCGCGGTTCGGCCACGCACGCGCAACACCTCGGCCTTCAGGCGCTCTTGGCGGCCGTCGTTCAGTCGCCGTGGGCAGATATAGACGACCTCGTTTTTCATCAACGGTTGGCCGTCGGTTTCGGGGACTTCCAGGGTCACCAGGTCGTCCTGTACGGCGACCACGCGGGCCAGGGTGTTAGTGTCCGACATGCGTTGATCCTTCGTTGAAGACATCGGTAAATCCCGCCAGCCCGGCATCGACCAGCGTGTGGAAGCGATCCCGCGCGGCGTCGCCCGAGTAACTGGTCCAGCGGTCAATGACGTTCCAGCGCAGCACGTAGATGACCACGGCTTCGAAATCAAAGTCGTGGCCCATGGACGCTTGGCCGAGCCAGGCCCAGTTCGCGCCGAGCAGCACACGCTCCAGCGCGACACTGTCCTCGGCATCGAGTAAGCGATTGGCTTCAGGTAGCCAGGGGAACTCGCGCGTGAGCCCAAAGGCCGGCTCGCGCCAGTGGCGCGCGATATGATCCAGCCAGCGGCTGTAACCCCACGGCACGTTGGCCGGCGGTGCATCGTCGCCGCGCTTGCGTCGTCGCAATGCGGCCACCAGCGTGCGCTGGTTCATGCGATGGTCGACCACGCTGCGCAGGGTGTCATTGCGCAGTGACGGTGCGAGTGCGCGGGCCAGCGCGACGACTTCCCCGTCGGTCCGGGCGATCGGCTGATGTGACCATTGCAGCAAAGCTTCGATGTCTTGTAACAGCGTCGCGTCCTCGGCCGTCAGCATGCGCAGGCGATCGTCCAGCTTATAACGGGAGCAGGGCGTCTCTTTGGCGGTGAACAGATCGCCGGGGTAGGGCAAGCTGCTCGTCAGTGTCAGGTAAGGGTCCGTGCTTGGCATTTTATTTCACAACGCCTTCGACCAGCGCCCTGAAGCGCGGCTGTAAGTGTTGCAGCAGCAGCTCGGCGATTGCCTCGTCGGTGAGTTCCAGTGACAAGCCTTGATCCTTCAGCACCATGCGAATGCCGCCGTGCTCATCGGCGGACGTCCTGAAGGTAACGCCTTCTTGCAGCCCGTCGCGGCTCGCCATGCGGACAAAGTCGGTTAAGGCGCCTTGTGCCAGTGCGGCCGGGTTTTGTGTCAACTCTTCCAGGCCAACCACGTCGCGCGGCAGTACGATCTCAATCTCGCCCGAGGGGTCGACGTCTTCGCGCGCCTGCCCGGCGACCTCGAGAATCATCCGTTGCAAGAGTTCCGTTTGTTGCATTTCGTGTCTGACGAGGCGGCGTATCCGATCGGTGAATCCTTCCAGCAGGCGCGTCTTGAGGTCAAGCACGGCATCGCGCGCGGCGATGCGCAGCGCTTCTGTGGCCGATTGCTGCAGGCGTTCCGTCTGTGCCTTGGCCTCACCGAGGATCTGCTCCGCCTCGTTGTTGGCTTGCTCGATAATCCAGGTCGCGCGCGCTTCGGCTTCGGCCACGATCTTCTCCGCGCGCTGGCGGCCGTCGGCAACGCCTTCGTCGCGTAGGCGCTGGATCAGGGTGTCGACACCGGAAGACACCTTGACGGACTGTTCCCGATCACTCATGGCCTGCTCCTCATTGCACGGCGGGAATACTGGCGCTGATCACCAGCGCAAACACAAACGCAAACACCGCAAAACCTTCCACGATGGCCGCAGGCGATAGCGACAGGCCGAAGATCTCGGGTTTCGCTTTGGCTGCGTTAATCGCCGAGGCGCAGGATTTGCCCTGGTACACCGCGCTGGCCAATAAGGCAAGCCCGGCAAAGAGACCAATACCAAAGACACCGGCGGCGACTTCCGGCGTGAGCGGTCGGTTCAGCGTAAACATAATCACGATCCCATAAATCACCTGGGACGAGGGCATGGCAGAGATACCGATATAACGGCCATGGCCGCTCTCGGTCTCCATCATAGCGCCGATGGCGGCCTGCCCGGCAGTGGCGCAGCCGATGATGCTGCCGATGGCACCGAGCGCCATCGGGCCATAAATACCCACCCAGCCGAGAGCCAGCACAAAATCGCTCATGGTTTAATCTCCTTTTTTGCAAACGCTCGAAAAGGATGACCCTCTTCCGAGATACCCCAGTTAAAGAACTCGATAAAATTCAGACGCAGGCCATGGACAAACCCACTGACAATGCCCAGCGCCAGATTGATCACATGCCCCACCAGCAGCACAATAATCGCCAGCAACAAGCCGGGGCCCGGCATGGCCTCTTGCACTTGCGTGGCGAGTTGGTTGAACGTCATCGCGAGCGAAGAACTCGCCAGCCCGAGCGCAAACAGGCGCAGATAACTCAAGACATCGCCAAACAGGGTGGTGACGCGGGTTAGCGCGCGCAAACCGTCCAAGCCCCGCAGCAGCACGGTCTTGGGGGAATCCATCGCGCGCTGGCTGGCAAAGCCAAAGACCAAACCCAGCCCGGTGATCAGCATCACGACGCCGAGAGAAAACGCAATGCTGACACCGTCGCCGTTACCCAGCCACAGCAACAGGCCGCCGACAATGGCACTGATCCAGCCGAGCGGTTGCGCGTTTGCCGGAAAGCCACCCGCCCGGTAGGCGATCATGGCATTGGCGGTTGTGAGATGCAGGCAGCCAATGATGATGGACAGCCGCATCATGCTGTCAAAATCGTTCAAATCCAGCAGCTGCAAGCCCGCCAGCCAGGAGTCCGCCGGCGGCGCCACACCAAAATAGCCGCCCACCAAGACGCCGTACACCAGCGAAGTACCCAGCACCGTCACGGATAATCGGCGCAAACGGATGCCGGTTTCCGAGCTGCCCATGCGTTTCCAGAAATACGCCAGCAGCCCACCGAGCACCAAGGTATAGCCGGCGTCGGCGAGAATCATCGCAAAGAACAGGGCGAACGAGAAAAATACAATACCGGATGGGTCCCAGCTGGTGTAGGCCGGTGTCTGGTAAAAACTGACGAGGTCTTGGCCGCCACTCACGGCTGCGGGGTTGTCCATCAGCGTCGGCGGGGTGTCGTCGGGTGCCGGCTCCTCGGCGGTGAGCACCAGACCGCGTTCGTCAGCGAATTGCTCAAGCTTACCGAGGTCGCGCTGCGGCAGCCAGCCTTGCAGTAGGCAGACACCGTCGTCGTCCACAATCTGCGTATGCGCGTGCTTCAGCGCCGCCTGGTCTTCGGCGCGGGCGAGATTCCGGCGCAACAGATACGTCCAGCGACTCAGCGATTCGTGCTCGGCGGCAATCTCTTCCAACGTGACCTCAACGTCGTACAGCTCGCGTCGGAGCGCATCCAGCGACACCGCGCCGGTATGCGTGCGCGGTACCGGCATCACCTCCGCAGGCGGTTCTTCTTCAGCGATAATCGCGATATAAGCATAGCGGGTATCTTTATGCACCAGCTGCCAGGGATAACCGAGTTCGCCAATATCGGCCATCTGCTGGCCCGGAATTTGGTAAAACCACAAGTGCTGCCCGGCCATGGCATCCGCAGGCGGAAACACAAAACTGCCCCAGGGCGCGAGTTCTTGGATGCGCTTGAGCAAAAAGTCGCGCTGCTCCTCCGTGCGACGCAGTCGCTGCATATTGCTCAGCGCTTTGTTGACGACCTGTTCAAAGTCAAAGTCCGCTTCGGCGGTCACTTGGCGTCGCGGCCGCCGTACATCATCGAGATACCGCAACGCCTTGTACGCATCTTCAGCGTGTTGGGGTGGCGCTGCTTCGGGTGTTTTGGCAGGGGGCTGCAAGGCAATCAGGTGCAGGCAACCGAGGCTCTGTAAATCCCGCAGCAAGCGGTCTTTGTCGGCGCTCAGCCCGCACAACGTGGCTTTATACAGCGACAGAATGCTCATGACAGTTGGCGCTTTTTACTCTTGGCGAGCTTGGCGCGAATGACGGCGTCGCGCTCGGCATCCGACAGCGAGATCCGGATTTTCTTAATCGTCTTCTGGGTCCTGGGTATCAAGACCTTGTCAAACAGATTCACCCGCTGCGTGATGATCAGCACCGCCTGCTCCAACAGCGCGAGTCGTTGCTGCGCCACCTGGATCGCGATCCGTTGCTCCAGTGCTTGCATTAAGTACTCGGCGAGTCGATCCACCCAATGCGGTTTGGTCAGCAGCGAGTAGTCCCTGACCTGCACATGCACATTATTCAGCAGCGGCAGACGCGTGCCCATGACATTTTCTTCAACGATGTCCACCCCGACCACACGCACCAGGTCGGTCAGCTCAACGCGTTCATTCGACAACATCGGCAGATGCTCTGCGATCAGCGGATCAATGCCTGCAAAGTCCCGCTCCAGCCGTTGCAGGGCCTGCCGCGCTTGATTGCGCTCAGCCATCAGCTGGCGGCGCTTCATATCCAGCGAGGGCAGGAACTCGCGATAACTCTTCAGTTGTCGCGTCTGCTTGCTCAGGGTTGACTTATTGAGCGCTAGCCGAGCCATCTACTGAGCCACGCTTGCCTGCTCTTGCGGAAAATACTTATTGATCAAGGCATCCTTCATCAACAGTTCCTGCGGCTCAAAGCACTCGGCCAGGGTTTGCCAGCAGAGGTCGAGCGCGTCTTCCAGCGGCAGTGCGACATTGATATCCATAAACCGCGTCTTGAACAGTGCACCAAATTTGAGCAGCTTTTGGTCGTAGTCCGAGAGTTCAAAGGCCATGGCTTGTTTCTGCTCGGCATCCTTGGCGCCGGCGTAAAAGCGGATCATGGTGTTCATGATCTGGCCGTGATCTTCGCGGGTGACTTTGCCGATCACATGCTGCTTAAGGCGCGACAAGGAACCGAAGGGGTCGATCAAGCCATCGTGCAGGTAAAACTGCCCCTCGGTGATATAGCCTGTATTATCCGGCACCGGATGCGTCACATCGTCGCCGGGCATGGTGGTCACGCTGAGTATGGTGACAGACCCGCCTTGGGCATAGTCGCAGGCCTTCTCGTAGCGGCGCGCCAGCTGTGAATAGAGGTCGCCGATATAGCCGCGATTGGAGGGGACTTGGTCCATGGCGATGCCAACTTCTTTAAGGGCATCGGCAAAGGCCGTCATATCGGTCAGCAGCACCAGCACGCGCTTGCCTTCTTCCACGGCAAACTTCTCGGCGACGGCCAAGGCCATGTCGGGAATCAGCAGGCGCTCGACGATCGGGTCAGAGGCCTGGTTCACGTACATAACCGTGCGCGAGAACACGCCCGCGTCTTCAAAGGCCTGACGAAAGAAGTAGTAGTCGTCAAAGATCAAGCCCATGCCGCCGAAGACCACGATGTCAGCATCCGCCTGAATGCCGATGCGCGCCAGAAAGCGATTAAAGGGTTCACCCGACACCGAGAAGATCGGGATTTTCTGGCTCTCGACCAGGCAATTGAACACATCAATCATCGGCACATCGGTGCGAATCATGCGCGAGGCCAGCGCCCGGCGCATCGGGTTAACCGACGGCCCACCAATGGGCACCTTGGGGTCTTGGCAGAGATCCGGCCCGCGATCAATGGCCTCGCCTGTGCCGCGAAACACGCGGCCTAAAATGTTTGACGAATAAATCGCCTCCATCGGATGGCCGAGAAAGCGCACGCTCGACTGGGTAGAAACACCCTTGGTGCCGCCAAACACTTGCAAAGACACGGTATCGCGCTGGATCTGTGTTACCTGAGCCAGCGTCTCCTGACCCTCAGCGTTTTCGACGATGGCAAGGTCACCGTGGCAGGCGCCCAGCTCACGATCGTGGGCGTGTTCCGGCACCTGAACCTTGATGATATCACCCACAATCTCAAGAATGTTCGAGTAGCGCGCTAGTGTACGGATCATCGCAGTCAGCTCT
>DOIU01000420.1 GCA_003511825.1 Gammaproteobacteria bacterium
CGGAATATGTGGTGATTCTCTGCACGCTGTTCATGCTGGTGGCCTTGGTGACCGGAATTGTAATACACAAAAAAATCTTTAAGGACTTTTTTACCTTCAGGCCGGGCAAAAAGCAACGCAGTTGGCTGGATGCGCACAATGTCTTCAGTGTGCTCAGCTTGCCGTTTCAGTTCATGATCACCTATAGCGGCTTGTTGTTTTTTATGAGCACGGTCATGCCCTTGTTGGTGTTTGCGCCGGTGGCGTTTATGGGTTTTGATGTGCCCAATATGCTCGCAGCGAATGACGTTGAAGACATGTCACCCAAGAATCAAGCATTAATCAAGGTGGTGACAGAAGAAGTTTTTAACCAGCCCGAGGAACTGGCGCCGGCCGGTGAAGCCGCGCCGCTGGCACCCTTGGGGCCGATGTTGGCGCACCTCGAGCAAACGCGACCGGGGCAGAGTGTGACGTCTGTCACCATCGACAATGCCCACGATCGCCACGCGCGCGTTGTCATGGCAATGCCCAGTGGTGTCGGTGTGGCTGCGGACAGCAATATGGTGTTTGATGGGGTCAGTGGTGAGCGTATCGTCAAAGCGCTCTCAAGCCATGAGAATACCGGTGTGCTTGCCGGTGCCAAGTCCGTTGACGAGGTGATGACCAGTCTGCACGAAGGCCGGTTTGCGCCCCCCTTGTTGCGCTGGCTGTACTTTGCCTCAGGCTTGATGGGGGCGGGCATGATTGCCACCGGTGCCATCCTCTGGGCCAACCGGCGGCGGGAGAAAGCCGAAAAGCAAGGAGTAAAGCCGTTCGGCCTGGCGCTGGTTGAGCGCTTGAATGTGGCCACACTGGTGGGCCTGCCGATTGCGGTCGCGGTGTATTTTTGGGCCAATCGCCTGATTCCCGCCGACATGCCCGGACGCTCAGAATGGGAGGCCCATGCGATGTTTATTGCCTGGGGGCTGATGTGCCTGCATGCGATTGTCGGTGTACAGCGGCGCGTATGGCAGGAACAACTTTGGGTGGCAGCCTTGGTGTATGCCTTGATCCCCGTGCTCAATGTCGCGACCAGTGAACGCCATTTGGGCGCAAGTCTGCCACAAGGTGACTGGATTATGGCCGGCTTTGATCTGGCCAGTCTGGCCATCGGCCTGGGTTTTGGTGCTGCCGCCCGGCGCGCGCAGAACCGCCAGACCCCATCTCGCGTGTGGCAACCCGCCACCGCAAAACGCTATTCACAACACGTATAAGCCTATTTCATGAAAACACGTATTCACCGACCCTTTGGTAAGGCGCGCCTCGCGCTGTTGCTGTTTGCCATTCTGCTTGCGGCTGCCGCTGTCTGGTGGCAAACCCCGGCTGCGATCAGTTACGAAACCGCAGCTGCCACGCGCGGGGATGTCGAGGCGATTGTCGGCGCTGTGGGCACCTTGTCGCCGTTGCACTCGGTGGAGGTGGGTGCCCAAGTGTCCGGTCAGATTGTCAATCTGGCGGTTGAGCCGGGTGATGAGGTTGAGAAAGGTCAGCTGCTGGTCGAGATCGATGCCAGCTTGCAGCAAGCGACCGTGGATGCCGGGCGCGCGGAGTTGGCCGGGTTAAAAGCGCAACTGGTGTCACTGGAGGCTAAAGCATTGCTGGCGGAGCAGCAGCATCGGCGGCAACAAAAATTGGCCAAAGACGGCGCAACATGCGAAGAGGATGTCCAAACCGCCACGGCGAACTGGGCGGTCGCGCGCGCTGAGATTGACCAGCTCAAGGCCCAGATTCAGCAAACCAGCTCGCGGCTGAAGGGCGATGAAGCACAACTCGGGTACACGCGTATCTACGCACCCATGGCCGGTACGGTCTTGTCGGTGGAGGCCAAGCGCGGGCAAACGCTGAACGCTACCTACTCGACGCCGGTGATCCTTAGTATCGCAGACCTCAGTCGCATGACTGTCGATGCCAAGGTTGCTGAGGCAGACATCCGCGCTATTCGCCCGGCGATGCCGGTGTGGTTTACCACGCTGGGGGATAACCGCCGTCGCTGGCGCGGTGAGGTGCGCCAGATCCTGCCCGCGCCGGTGGCCAACGCATCCAATAACGACATTGTTCACTACCGCGTGCTGTTTGATGTGGACAATGACGACGGTGCGTTGATGTCGGGTATGACCGTGCAAGTGTCATTCGTGACAGCGTTTGCCGAAGACGTGTTGCTGGTGCCGCTGGCGGCGATTACCCAGCAGGGTCGCGCGGACGGCGATCCGGGCTTGTATACCGCCCGCGTGCTCGATGCCGAATCGCAGCCTCAGGCGCGTACCTTGCGCATTGGGCGGCAGGATGCGGTGGCGGCGGAGGTCTTGGAGGGCTTGGCGCCGGGCGAGGCCGTGATCGTGCGCGAAATGGATCCCGCGCTGCTGGAGGACTGACGCGATGTCTGCTGACTCTACTGCAAGCCCTGTGATTGAGCTGTGTGGCATTGAGAAATGCTATGGTGGTGAAGCCAATGGCACCAAGGTGCAACCCAAGGTGCGCGTGCTGAACCAGGTCTCGCTGTCGATTCGCGCCGGCGAATTCGTAGCGATTATCGGCGCCTCGGGGTCGGGTAAATCCACCTTAATGAATATCCTCGGTTGCCTCGATCGCCCCTCCGCCGGCGAGTACCGCTTTGCCGGGCATGACGTCGCCGGTTTTGACAACGACCAGCTGGCCTGGTTACGGCGCAACGCCTTTGGTTTTATTTTCCAGAGCTATCACTTAATCCCCAGTGAAAGTGCCGCTGAGAATGTGGAGGTGCCGGCCTTGTATGCCGGCCTGGCGGATGATGCACGCCACGCGCGCTCTGAAGCACTGCTGGGTCGATTGGGCCTGGGCGAGCGACTGGATTACTTGCCTAAGCAGCTCTCAGGTGGCCAGCAACAGCGCGTCTCCATTGCGCGCGCGCTGATGAACGGTGGTTACATCATTCTCGCCGACGAACCCACCGGCGCGCTCGATACGGCATCGGGCGCCCAGGTGATGGGCTTGTTGCGCGAGCTGGCCGCGAATGGTCATACGATTATCCTGATCACGCACGACCCCAAGGTTGCCGATCAGGCAGAGCGGGTGATTGAGATCAGTGATGGGCGCATTGTGCGTGACTAGGCCACACCCGCCGAGGCACACCAAAGCGGTGTAAAACCCGATCGCGCCGTGTTGCATCCGCCGGATATCACGCAAGTGGAGCACGGGCAAAGCACGTCCTTATTGGCGAGTATTCAAGATGCCGCGCGCGCGGCTCGACGCTCCATGGTGGCCAATCCGGTGCGCACGGCGCTGACCTTGCTGGGCATTATCATCGGCGTTGCCGCCGTGATCGTGATGCTCTCCGTCGCCGAGGGAGCCAAGCGCATGATCACCAAAGAAATGGGCGTGTTTGGTACCAACTTGATGTTTCTCGACGGCGAGTCGCCCTCACCACAAGCGCCCGAAGGGGTGATCAGTGCGTCTGATCTTCGCGCGATAGCACGTCTGCCCGAAGTGGATTTTGTCGAGCCCACGGTCGGCGAGGACCTGGTCTTGCGTTATGGCAATGCCTACCACGCTGGCTATGTGCGTGGGAACAGCGCGGACTACCCGGCGGTGTATCACTGGCCGACGGCCTCGGGGCGTTTCTTCAGTCATGACGAATACCACCGCGCTGCGGCGGTTGCCGTGATTGGCCACAAGGTGCGTGAGGTGCTGTTCCCCGCGCAAGACCCGCTGGGCGAGTTTATGCTGATAGGGCAGACGCCGTTCCAGGTCGTGGGTGTGCTGAAAGAAAAGGACAACGAAGCCAACTTTGATCGCAACAGCCAAGTGGTCGTCCCCTATACCACCGCGGTCACGCGCTTGTATGGCCCCACCGACCCCGACTACGTCAGTATCGTCGCAGCGGAGCAGTACCCACTGGCGCATACCGAACGTGAGATCAACGCCATCCTGTTAAAACTGCATGGCGGCGTCGCCGACTTTGAGCTGGATAACTACGCCGCCTCGTTGGATTCGCAGCAAAAAATCCTGGGCCAACTGTCCATGATGCTGGGTGCGATTGCGGCCATATCCCTGCTGGTGGGCGGCATCGGCGTGATGAATGTGATGCTGATGTCCGTGCGTGAGCGCACGCGTGAAATCGGCATTCGCATGGCCACTGGCGCGCGCCAACGCGACATCATGCGTCAGTTTCTCACCGAGTCTGTGCTGGTGTCGTTGGTGGGTGGTGTTGTGGGCATTCTCTTGGCTTTTGCTCTGCTGTTGCTGGCCGTCTTGATCAGCGACGATGTGCCGGTCGCGATTGTGCCGGCGGTGGTGGCCGGCGCCTTCAGCTGTGCGCTGGTGACGGGGATTGTCTTTGGCTTCACGCCCGCCAGACGCGCGGCGCAACTGGACCCGGTCGCGGCATTGGCATCCGAATGAAAACACGCAGATTGAATCGGCAGTTACGGTCACAGGCACGACCCGGTTTCGCGCTGGCGACGCTGGTCTTGCTGGGCGCTTGCAGCGCAGGGGCACCCGTGCGCATGGAAGATCCCGCACCGGCGTTACCTGCGCACTGGAATAATGCAAGCCATGAGGTGTCGGCGGATGCTGCTGCGGCAGGCGCTATCGACGCACAGTGGTGGCAAGCCTTCGGCAATAAAGAACTGGATGCACTCATCACCACCGCGCAGGCGCAAAGCCTGGACATGGCCGCCGCCGTGGCACGGGTTCGCGCGGCAGAGGCGCAAGCGCGCGTGTCGGCAGCGGGTCGGTGGCCAATGCTCGCGGCGTCGGCGGGTGCCGGGCGCGACGGCTCGCTCAAGCACGGCGATCACAGCACATCGTATGCACTCGGGCTCAACGCCAGTTACGAGGTGGACTTTTGGGGACGCCAAGGTGCGCAGGCCGCCAGTGGCCTGGCCGCGTTGCAGGCGCGCCGGTTTGATCGCGACACCGTGCGACTGACTGTGCAGGCAAACGTCGCCAGGCAGTGGCTGCAAACGGTTGCCCTGCGTGAGCAGTTGGCGATTGCCAAGCGCAATCTGCAGAACGCGCAAGACGTCCTGAGCTTTATTGAAGCGCAAGCCCGCAACGGTGCGGCGACTGCGTTGGCGTTAGCGCAGCAGCGCGCGCTGGTGGCCGGGCAACAACGTAGCTTGGCCGCCTTGCAACAACAGGTGGAGGACAGTCGCCTTGTATTGGCGACCTTGCTGGGCCAGAACGACCTCGCGGTGGACACGGACTCGCTGGCCGCTGTAGCGCCGCCGCCCCTGCCCGATGCCGGTCTGCCGGCCGATCTCTTGGTGCGTCGGCCCGATATCGCCAGCGCGGAGGCAGGCTTGGCAGAAGCGGATGCCAACATTCACGTT
>DOIU01000062.1 GCA_003511825.1 Gammaproteobacteria bacterium
CTATTTGACCACCCAGCCTGATTTCCTCGAACATCCGCGTCACGGTCTGCTGGGCAAGGTTGTGGACCTCCCGAGCGTCAGAGTATTCGTCTTCTACAGCGACTGTCGGATTATTGGCAGGAGCAAAGGCTGGCTTCTGAGTGGTTGAGGTGCTGCTGAGACGGTATTCCGAGTAGTCGACCAAGACATATTCGCATTCGCGTTGCACGGCAAGGATGTCTTGTTGGGTTTTGACATCCAGGCCCTGGAACATAAATTCGCTGTCTTCCCAGGGTTTATCCAGCTCGCGCACATACATGCCGATCCGTAACTCATCAACAGGGATTTTTTCCAGTCGCTGGCGCTTGTCCTGTGCGTGGCTATTTTTGCGCCGGTATTTATCGGGCTGTTCAGATTTAAATAATTTAAAAAACATATGGTTGCAACTAAACTCGGTATGAGGATTTATCGCAAAGTCCCGATAACGAACATCCCAATGCCAACAACTGCATGCCTGCGTCTCTCCAGTATTCGGCTGGACCGTCAATATCTTTATGCGCGTGCTGTCATGGCGACGCCATTAACTGCCGAACGCATAGGGACATAAACAATGAGAAATCAGGTGCCTGCAGAGCTGTTTCGATAAAATCGAACTACTTTGGCGTGTCTAAAACACGTGACCAACCGATTGATGGCGCGAAGTGCCAGTACTCAGTGATCAACGTCGATCCTGCTTCCGCCTGGTTACTGTGCAAAAAGCTTACCTGGTAGACAGGCGTCGAGGCGTTGACGTTGGGGTGTTCGGGGTAGACAAACACATCGGCATTGATGGAGGTGTCGAGGGTGGGTGTTGGCTCCGAGAACAAGCCTTTGATGTGATCGCCGGCGAGCGCCAGCAGACGTGCGCCGGTGCTGGGAGGGGCTGATTCAGCAGGTTCACCGCGTAACATGCTGAGTAAGGATTCTGCCGATGCTGAATAGTCGCCGGGACGCACCCAAGACAAGTGGCTAGCGAGCAGCACGGGTGTGTTGTCGCGATCGATGATGTTTAACAGATGTTCAATCAGTGCATTGCGCATCACCACACAACCTTCGCTGCTCAAGGGAGGGCGACTTAGCTGTGAACGTGGCACGCCGTGCAACCAAATGCCGGTGCCGTCAAAGCCGTTTTGTTGGTCGAGCGCATTAGGGAAATTCAGGGTAAAGGCGCCGGCGCCATAGAGCGGTGGCAGCTGCGCGTCTTCGCGAAAGCCATCGATGCGGTAGATGCCCACGGGTGTTTTCAAATCTCCCTCAAACACTTTGCCGATGCCGCCCTGTCCGATGGAGACATAATGGTGCTCGCGCACACTGAAAGGCTCTGAAGCAGACAGGCGTTCGAGCAGATACAGTCGCGAGCGGCTCAGATCCACGGCGATGACATGGCGTGTTTCAGCGCGCACCGCGAGAATGTTCGCAGGGATGTGGCCGGGCAGCGGATTGTCGGCCGCATGCGCGCGACGCGACTTCAGCTCCGACAGGACTTCCAGCATTTGTCGCGAATAGCTTTCTTGCGGCGCCATCGAAACCGGGCGGCCAGCGCGTATATTGTGCAAATCGGCATACAACAGCTGCACGGCGCGAGAGCCAGGATAGGTGACGATCAGCCGATCGGCGAGCTGTTCAGCGTGTTCGATCTGGCCGGATTCGATCCGGTTGACTAGGTCGAGCAACTCACGGTCGAGCGTTAATGTTGGCGATACATGGGCAGGCGCCATCGATGGTTGCATCATCCAGAGCGCTGTCACCAGCAGCGCTGCCCATCGGGTCGGCCGCATTACGACAAGACCTCGTGTTGCATGATGAGCCAACCTTCGTGCCCCTCGCGCAGCTGCAGCGCAAAGACCTTTCCGAGATCGTCGCGAATGACGGCCGTGAGATGGCCGGCTGCTTCGGGTAACAGAAGCCACTCATCAGGCAGCGTTGCCTGGTCAATCGACGCCACCGAGAGCACCGGCGGCTCTGGCGCAGAGTCTGCGCTGGCAAAACACGCCGAGCAGTCGGTATCAACGCCATGGATAAATCGCCACCAACGTTCAAGCAAAGGCGTGACTGCATCGCGCAACTGGGTGGGTGATCGAGTTTCGCGACCGGGCATGCCGACGTTTGCATCTTGCAACGAGAGCGACGGGGGACGCGGCGCAGGGCTATTGGACTGCAATGCTTCGCGGTAGGCGGCCACTGCAAGGTACCGATGAATCTTGTTGAGGGACTCGTAAGTCTCGTTGGCTGCGTCGTCCAGTGCGATGGCGGTCTCCAGCCATTCAATCGCTGCCGGCCAGTCTTGCTCACGGGCTTTTAGTACGCCGAGATTGTGGGGGATTTGTGCAACCGTTGGGCATTGCTCGCGCAATGCGCGCAGGGCTTCTGTTTGTGCGGCGATGTCCTCGACTGCCATGCCATGCTCGAGCTCGTGAGCAAGCGCGTCAAGGCACGCGGGCAGCGAGGTCGTGCTCGCCATTGCCCAAGAAGGAGAGGCGAGGAGCATAATCAGCCAAGTGGAGTGGAGAACACGTGTGCACATTCGTTGGGTCTGCGACAGTCCGAGACAGTAGTATAAATGAAAGCGGCCGATAGGCGTAGGCCTTGGAGTCATTTGTCTGACGTTGAGATCGTGTTCGATAAAGCCCGCGCAAGGCGGGCTCTATCAGGGGTAGCAGCACGCGCAGACGGTATTACTCTGCGGCTTCTTTGGCTTCTACCATATCGATAGATGCTGCAGCGCGAAGCTCGTCTATTTTCTTCGCAAGCTTGCCTTGACGCAAAATACGTTCGATTTCGCCGCGAACTTGGTCCATTTGAGGGGCTTCAGATTTGCGTGTTTCCATCAGCTTGATGACGTGGTAGCCAAACTGAGTTTTGACCGGCTCGCTGGACACGTCGCCCGGTTGCATGGCGGCCACCGCTGCAGAGAACTCGGGCACCATGGATTTGGCGTTGAACCAACCGAGATCACCGCCGTTCGGACCACTGGGGCCGGTGGATTTTTCTTTGGCGAGTTCGGCGAAATCAGCGCCTTTGCCAAGTTCTTCGATCACGGCCTTGGCACTGGCTTCGTCTTCGAGCAGGATGTGACTGGCTTTGAACTCTTGCAAATCGAGCTTGGCGACTTGCTGCTCGTACTCTGCGTTGATCTCTTCATCCGTGAGAACAATGTCGTCGCCGATGGCGGTAATCGCCGCATTGGCAAGTACGCGCGTGCGCAGCATGTCGAGCTGAGCGAGCACGTCGGCGCTCTGGTCCAGCTTGCGCTTAACGGCTTCTTGTTGCATGAGTTCGAGATTAATCAATTCTTCGGTAATTCTCGCTTCGTCAGCCTGCTGGCCGCGCGTGATCAGTTGTTGAGACACCAAGTCGCGATCGGCAGCTGTAATCTCGGCGCCGTTAACGGTCGCAATCACGGGGCTGGCGTCCGCCTTGTCTTCGGCGATAACAGGGTTGCCTGAGGTGATGAGCAGAATACCAAACACACTGCTACTGATTGAACGGGCGTAGTTGTTCATGAAGTTTCCTTAAAGGTGAATGATAGGTGGTGGTTTCAGGCGGGTAGCACCTGTTTAAAGGGTTTTACGGTAACGTGGTCATAGACACCGGCAGCGACGTAAGGATCCGCATCTGCCCACGCTTGCGCGGCGTCCAGTGACTCAAACTCAGCCACGATCAGGCTGCCGGTGAAACCGGCGTCGCCTGGGTCGGGGCTGTCAACAGCCGGAAAGGGCCCGGCCATGATCAATCGACCCTCGGTTTGCAGCTGCTGTAAGCGCGCTACGTGCTCAGGGCGCGCCGATTGTCGTTGAGCCAAACTGTTGTCAATATCGGTTCCAACGATGGCGTATAGCATAGATATTTCTCCTGCGTCTGCGTGACTTAGGGGGACGATTCTTCGGTGTCTTGCTCATGCGGCAGAAATCGATAGAGATACCAGCCTTGTAGCAAGATGAAGATGAAGGTCAGGCCCAGATTCCCAAACAGCTTAAACTGTACCCACAGTTGTTCGCGGTCTTTGGCTGTTTGGCACAGGGCTTGTGCGTCGTCGGCGAAATCTCGCTCACAGTCGAGGTCTGCCAGTGCGCCTGCGCTTAAATTGGGCACGGCGTTAATGAGTGCGTTCTCCGCTGTCTGAAAGTGCTTCACGAACAGCACATTCACTGCCGCTGAAAACAAGAAGAACCCGACCCACAGGAAGTTAAGGTTTTTCCACACCGGTGCGGGCAACTCAAGTTGCGAGCCCAGCATGCGTTTGATCAAGGGTTTCTCACCCACAAAGCTGGTCGCGAGAAATACGGCTGCGAACAAGCCGTTGATGAGCGTGGGTTTCCACATAATAAAGGCTTTGTCGCGCAACACCAGGGTGAGGGTGCCGAGAGAGACGATCAGCCCGAGCGATACCAGGTGCATGGTCTCAAACTGGCCGTTCCGTAATCGCGCATGCACAACCTGAACAATAGAAGCGACGATGGCCACGACAGTCGCGGTGTAAATGCCCGCCAGCTGGTAGGCGAGAAAAAACAATACAATCGGAAAAAAGTCGTAGAGCAGCTTCATTGGCAGCAGGTATGGATCGACAAGCCGCCCATTTTAGCCCAAGCAGCCGTTGGCGCTGAAGCTCTGTGCAAACGGTAATTTCTTCCTGGCGTCGGTCAAAGTCATCAATTAGTGGTGTGTTTAAGGCGCGAATGCAGGCAGAATACGCGCTTTGCAGCATTTAGCGTTAGCAGACATCATGGCCCGTTATCTGGAGATACACCCGCTCAATCCGCAGCCGCGCCTGATTAATCAGGCGGTTGACGTGATCAATCAGGGCGGTGTTATCGCATACCCGACTGACTCAAGTTACGCGTTTGGTTGCCATATTGGTGATAAGAATGCGATGGAGCGCA
Source organism: Gammaproteobacteria bacterium (assembly GCA_003511825.1). Lineage (GTDB taxonomy): Bacteria > Pseudomonadota > Gammaproteobacteria > Granulosicoccales > Granulosicoccaceae > UBA7957. The sequence continues at coordinate 4,899 of DOIU01000062.1, forward strand.
TCCGCCGTATCCGACGGGTTGATGCCAAGCACAACTTCGCCCTAGTCTGTCGAGATCTGA
>DOIU01000414.1 GCA_003511825.1 Gammaproteobacteria bacterium
GGAGCCCACAAGCCCGCCGAAAAAGCCTGTGGTTCACGGCTCTCCAGCAAACAGTCGTCGTTCAGTGCGAGCGTGAGTAAACGGTAGGCGCGCACATGATCTGCGGCTCTGCGGTAGGTGCTCATGGCAATGGCCAAACACATCAGGCACAACCCGATAGACGGATACGCATGCCAACTGTAGACATGAAACGCATCCGGGTGATGCCAGTGCATCACATACCCCAACCAAGGCACATCCACCGACAGCGATACGTATAAAAACGCTGAGACACTCAACGCGAGCAGCCATGGCGTCAACACCGCCAACCACAACAGACGTCGCCTGCCGTTCGCGCTGAAACGGGTATTGAGAGACGGCACTAAGCCCCGGCAGAAACCGGCTGCACTGACAATCCCGACACCAAAGAAGAAGGCGACCGTGGCTGCTGCAAACAGATTGAGTAATAGCGCCAACTCACCGAAAATCACGCCCGCTACTCCTCTCGCCCGACGCTGCGCTGCTGCTCAATCAAGGCTTCCAGCTCGGCCAGCTCGTCGTCCGACAACGTGGAAGACATGGAGCTAAACGCCGCGGCCAGCGCGTTTTCTGACGGCTCAAAGAAGTCCTTAGTCACATCCGTGATCAACTGCCCAACAAAGGCCTCCTTACTCATCGCCGCGCGATAGACATAGGCGTAACGCTGCTTTTCTCGCTTGAGCAGCCCTTTTTTGAATAAGCGATCTAAGGTGCTCTGAATGGTATTGAGGGAACCGCCACGAATAGCGGCGAAATGCGCGTGCACTTGCTTGGCATCGGCCGCACCGTAACGCCAGAAATATTGCAAGGCCGCTTTTTCAAGCTCACCGAGATTCACGCAACCCCCACGCATCAGACCTGTGAAAACGCGAGTGATTATTGCGGAGATAAAACCGACTGTCAACCGGTTTTATCTCCGCAGGCACATTGGCTGGCGCGAGGTGAGCGTTGTCGACGACGCGACGAGACTGCGCGCCACTGTAGAGCGGGATGCCGGCTGATCGCCGGCAGAGACGTGAAGCGTGCTAGTGGCGTGACACCATCACATGCCCAGGATCACGTGCTGAGTGGGAACAGCACATTGCACTGGCCGGTGCCAGAGCTGGGAAAATACTCGGTCACGATTTCCGCTTTGCCGGTGTAGCCATCCCAGCCCAGCAAACCGAACAGCATGGCCGTATCATGCATACCGCCCTCGCCATCACAGTCTTGCGCGTATTTGGGGAAGATCTCCAGAAATTCTTTGGCCTGCCCGGCTGTCCACATGTCCAACACCATCAAATCCGTGGCCTGATTCAGCGGACGGCTGATCTTGAACAAATGATCGTACACATCGGTATTAGGAGGAATCCGGTGTGACAAGGAACCGCTGGCTAAAAATGCAACCCTGCGATCAGACTTTTCCACCGCTTCTCGGATGGACTCGCCGACGATTTTCGATTCCTCGAGCCCGGCGTCATACATCCAACCGGCAACAGACACAATCTTCATCTCGTCTTCCACGCCCATGTAGCGCAGTGGCACCAAAGTACCGTATTTCAGATCGAGGGTGTCAACATCGTGGTGACATCGGGTGTGCACGCCGTTTTGCGTTGCGGTATCGGCAATGATCTGCCCTAACTCCGGGTCGCCGACGTGATGAAACGGCATATTGTTGAGAAAGTGCGGAAACTCGGTACTGGTAAAAACGCCCGACATGTCCGGTTTTGCGTTGATGTGATAGCCCGCGTTCACCAACCAATGCGTATCGGAAATGACGATGGTATCCACCCCGCGCTCACGGCAGAGATCACCAATCTTTTTTAAGCCGTTGATCGCTGGCTCGCGACACCCTTGGTGCGGCCCCTCCATTTCAGAAATAAACATGGACGGTACGTGTGTCACTTTCGCGGCGAGTGCAACTTCACCCATAATCTTTACCCCCTCTTTTTGATGATGGCGTCGCGCGGCCTCTTCAGCGCCTCGCGTTAACCACAGTATATGCAGGGTTGTTATCCGGGCTTTACCATTTCGCGCAGAGCCTTTGCCATTTCAGACAAGCGGCTTACAGTGGCGTTGGCGCCCCTTGAGCGTCAAGGAAAGTAGAAAGTTGTATGAGTGACAAAGTGAATTGAAAAATGGGACGTCGAAGACGCCAGACCCCGCCTGCCCTTCGCAAAGGGTCAGGATCGGGGTCAAGCGACAGAACAGGGGGTTAGAGTTGATTGCCGAGTTTATGCTCTCCCTTTTTCCAGTCGGGCATATCCTCACCGTCATCCGAACGCGTATAAGAGAAACCATCGGCACCGATGGTCACGGACATCTCGGAAGTGTCTGTCCTGGACGTCACGGGTTGCGGATTGCCATCAAGGTCGAGCACCAGCGAGGCGTCGGTGTACCAGCTGGGTACGACGGGCGTGCCCCACCAATCTCGACGTTGATTGTCGTGCACATCCCACGTCACTATGGGGTTATCTGGGTCACCCGTGTAGTAATCCTGCGTGTAGATTTCAACGCGGTGACCGTCTGGATCGCGCAAGTAGAGATAAAACGCATTCGAGACTCCATGGCGCCCTGGCCCACGCTCAATCGCGTCGGAACGGCGCAGTGCACCGAGTTTGTCACAGATGGCGAGGATGTTGTGTTTTTCGTGCGTTGAAAACGCAACGTGGTGCATGCGGGGGCCATCGCCTCCGGTCATTGCCGTGTCATGCACGGTCGGTTTGCGGCGCATCCATGCCGCATAGACAGTTCCCTCCTCATCTTGGATATCCTCGGTCACGCGGAAGCCGAGATCCTGCATGAATTTTGTCGCCCGAGGTACATCCGGTGTCACTTGGTTGAAATGATCGAGACGCACCAATGCCCCCGGTGAATAGAGATCGTAGCGCCACGCCAGACGTTCCACGTGCTCCACGTCGTAGAAAAATTCATACGGGAAACCCAAGGGGTCGGTAACGCGTACCGAATCGCCAATGCCTTTGGTAAAGCCCTCTTTGCGGCGCTCAACCCGACAACCGAGTTCGGAATAGAAGGCGACTGCGGCGTCGAGATCCTCAGGTGTGCGAACGCGGTATGAGAATACAGCAACCGCTGCAACTGGCCCCTGTCGCAAGACAAGGTTGTGATGAATGAACTCTTCCATCGACCGCAGGTAAATGGTTGTGTCATCCTCTTCGGTCACCACCAGATCCAGCGCATCGACGTAGAACTCCCGCGATGCCGCGAGGTCTGTGACGACAATCTCCATATAGGCACAGCGCAGAATATCGGGCGGCGCCGATTGAGGTGTCGGGATAGGGTTATCGGTGTTGATCGGGGCCTCCTGGGAGACGAAGAAACCCGAAGATGTCGGTGTCTTTTTAGTGCTCATGCTCATATCCCTGGTTATTGAATCGCTTGAGTTCGCCAGTGAGGCTCACTGACATGTCTCTTTTATGATGATCGTATCGCGCGACGCTTTGAGTGCCTTGCGCTCATCGCAGTATAAGCAGGGTCTTTAACGGGGCTTTGCCATTTGACGCAGAGCCTTTGCCATTTCAGACAAGCGGCTGCCAGAGGCGTTGGCGAAAAGCCGTGGGGGTTTCACCGGTCCAGCGTTTAAAGGCGCGATTGAAGTGAGCCGGGTCTGAAAAACCCAGCGAGTACGCGATTTGCGTGAAGGGTTGGCGCGAGTACTGGAGATACTGCCGCGCCAGCGCCTCCCGCGTTTTATCGCGCAGCTGTTGCAGCGTGGTGCCTTGCTGGCGCAGTTTGTATTGCAGCGTGCGCGGCGGCATATCCAGCGCCTCACACACGTCATCTAAGGTGGTCATGCCCAGCGGCATCAGCTCAATCAAACAGCGGCGGACTTGGCCACAGATGTCCTGCAACTGCATCTTCGTCAGGTAGTCTTCGACCAGTTTGTCGTTTTGTTCGGCCAGGTCGCGATTGCCGGTGGGCAGGGTTTGGGTCAGCGTGTGCGCATCAAACCAGAGCTGATTGCGCCCAGCAGCAAAGCACACGGGGCAACCAAAGAACGCGTGCCAGCGGTGCGGGTTCGCCGGCGAATCACGCGTCAGGGTGACGCGCACCGGGGCAAAATCACTGGCCGACATCTCGCGGAACATTTTGACCACCGCACCCAAAAAGTAATCAACGCCCTCTGGCGCGACGAGATCCACGCCATCTTGCTGCTTGATGTCCATGCTAAAGCCAACAGCATCGCCGTGATCCAGTGATAGCTCGCAGCCATCATTGAGTAGCACATCAAACCGCACCATGCGTGCCAATGCATCGTACAAACTGTGGCTGGCCCAGAGCGAAAACCCCAGCGCGTGGAAGGTGGTTGGGCAGACAAAGCGTGCCACCTTCAGGCCAATCGCCTCCTCACCGGTGTCGACTAAGGCGAGCTGCCACAAGCGGCGCGTATGATCCGCACTGAAGCGCGCGTCGGTGTTCAACTTCTCTGCGACGGTAACGCCCGCCGCCTTCAGCAGCGCCTCGCCGTCGCAGCCCAAGGCATTGAGCGCACGCCCAACCGCAACCGCCCATCCTCCCACCACGGTGGAGGTGCCCTGCGGTTGCGCGAGGTCAACATGATCAGCCATGCCTAAGCATGCTAAAGGGTTTGATAAGGACGCGCCACTGCCCATACATGAGGCCGTGGCGCGCCTTGAAGGGAATGCAGACGGGCGCGTCTATATCGCGCTGCACACGTACTTCAGCTCGAGATAATCTTCAATGCCGTGCTTGGAGCCTTCACGACCGAGCCCCGATTGCTTCACACCGCCAAAGGGTGCGACCTCGTTGGAGATGATGCCGCTGTTATGCCCGACCATGCCGTACTCCAAGGCTTCAGAAACGCGCACCATGCGCGAGTGATCGCGCGTGTAGAAATACGCCGCCAGGCCAAAGATGGTGTCGTTCGCCAAGGCGATGGCCTCCTCTTCAGTGTCAAAGGCGAACAACGGCGCCATGGGGCCAAAGGTCTCTTCCTGGGCCACTTTCATGGCCGAGGTGACGCCGGTCAGAATAGCGGGTTGCAAGTAGAGCCCACCCAGGCGTTCACCGCCGTGCAATAGGGTTGCGCCCTTGTCCACCGCGTCCTGAATGTGCTCTTCGACTTTATCCAGCGCCTTGGGCTCAATCATGGGCCCGATGTCTGTACCCGCCGCCGTGCCATCGCCCACCTTCAGCGCTTTGACACGCTCGGTGAGTTTTTCAGCAAACGCGTCGTAGATGCCGCGTTGCACTAGGATGCGGTTGGCGCAGACACAGGTCTGGCCGGCATTGCGGTATTTAGAGGCCATGGCACCGTCCACCGCCGCGTCCAGGTCCGCGTCATCAAACACTATAAAGGGCGCGTTGCCGCCCAGTTCCA
>DOIU01000193.1:0-4374 GCA_003511825.1 Gammaproteobacteria bacterium
ACCAAAATGACACGTCTTGCCACCTTGGGCGCCGCCAAAGGCTTTTGTCTGTGTATTGCCACCCAAGCCACCTGCCCCGACATACACGGTGTACTCACTCCCCGCCGTCACGGTCAGCAGCGAGCTGGCATAGCCACCTGCGCCACCCGGCGACGACGATGAGCTGCCCCAATTGTTGCCGCCACCGCCGCCCCAGGCGTGTACTTTCACCGCATTGCAGCCGGCGGGCGTGGTGTAGGGGTGACCCCCAGAGGTGGTCCACTCGCGCGTATCTAGCAGGCTTGCGGTACCATCAATGACCGGGCGACTGACCGCCTCCACGCCATCGGTGTAGCCGTCGCCATCAGTATCGGCGTTATTGAGGTCCGTACCTGCGGCGCGCTCGGCACCGTCGTCGAGGCCATCCAGGTCGGTGTCTGCGCGCAACGGGTCCGAGCTAAGGCTGTTCACCTCGTCGCTGTCACTGACACCGTCGTCGTCGGAGTCACTCAGCAGTAAGCTCGTGCCCAACTCAACCTCGCGCCCATCCTTCAAGCCATCGGCATCGGTATCAGCCACCAAGGGGTTGCTGTCATAGGTCGCGAGTTCCGTGTTGTCTGGCACACCGTCCTGGTCAGTATCTGACCTGAGCGGATCAGTTTGATGCTGATTGATCTCAGCATAGTCCAACAAGGTGTCTCCGTCAGAATCCGCCAGATTGGGGTCGGTGTTAAAGTCGTCCACCTCTTCGCGGTCTGAGAGACCGTCGCCGTCCGAGTCATGGTGCAACGGGTTGGTCAAATAGGTGCTGACCTCCTCGCCATCATTCAAACCATCCGCATCTGTATCCGCAAGCGCAGGGTCTGTGTCATAGCGACGCAACTCGTCCAGGTCATCAATACCGTCGCCATCGGTGTCAGCGCTGCTGGTCGCCGTGGCGAGCGTTAATATTTCTACGGCGTCCAACAGCCCATCGTTGTCAGCATCGCGCATCGCATCGGGATGCCCCATACAGGTGATTTCAATGCGCCCATCCGTGCCGTGTGTCGTTGCCGGTGAATAGCCATCATCTTGCCATTGCTGAGACAGCCCACCGTGGCCGGCACCCAGCGCATCGGCGAGATTGCCCGGCAAGCGACCCAAGCCACTGCGGGCATTATCACCATAAGACGAGCCACCACCGCCACCGGCATAGCGATCTGCACTGACGTGCCCGCCACTGTAGCCGCCGCCACCAGCACCGGTGTAATTGATTCTTACGTTGTCATCACAGGCATTCGCGCCATTCGGGTGGGTTCCGGAGTTGTCACCACCGGCACCGCCCTGCCCGCTGGTCCCATCCTCGCCCACGCCCGCGCCACCAAAGTCACCGCCCGCAGCACCGCCGTTGCGGTCTTGTTGACGGCCACCGCCGCCACCGCCACCCGCGACCAACAAGCGCTCACTGCCGCGACGCACTTCGCTGCTGCCACCTCCGCCACCGCTGTAGTAGCAGGTGTTGCCCCCCAGGGCACCACCAAATGCATTGCCACTGTCGCCATTTTTGCCGGCGGCACCGCCTTGCGCGACGAACACCGACAAGGACTCACCGGGGACCACAGATAGCACAGACGTCGCATACCCGCCGCCGCCGCCCATTGAGGCATAACTCGCACTGCGTTGCTCGGCATCGGCACTGCCGCCACCGCCCCCCCAGGCTTTCACACCCAGCGCGTAGCACCCGGGTGGAATCTCAAGCGTACGCTCACCAAACCGCATCGCCGTGAACACAAAGTGCGGGCCTGCCGCCACCAGATCATCACGCGGATTGCTGATGCCGCCAATTTCAGCCCCATCGGCCAGCCCGTCTTCATCCGAGTCTGCTTTGAGCGGATCGGTAAAATACAAGCTGCGTTCATCACCGTCTGACAGAGCATCGCCATCACTGTCGTCGCTCAGGCTGTTGGTCCCCAACACGGCTTCGTCGTCATCCGAAATACCGTCGTTATCGTCATCTGCGTCTTCACCAAGATCCTTACAACCATCTGCATCGGTATCCGTCCCCTCCGATGCACCGAGTGCACACTGATCGCTCACATCGAGGACACCATCGCCATCGTCGTCCGTATCTTCATCATCGTTTTTACAGCCGTCGCCATCAGAGTCCACGCCACTGGCAGCGCCAGTCGGGCACTGGTCATCCGCGTCGCGAACCCCGTCGTTATCATCGTCGCCGTCTTCGGTCGCGTCCATACAGCCGTCTTGGTCGTGATCAGCGCCATCGGCACTGCCGCTCGGGCATTGATCGAGCGAATCGGCAATGCCATCACCATCCAGGTCATCTGTGGGGGATTGGCTTGGGGAATCACCGTTGCCATCGGGAGATTCGTCGGGGGTCGGCGCCGGATCCGGCGACCCGGATGATCCGCCACCACAGGCAGTCAGTGCCAGAGTCATTGCAGCAGCAAGCAGGAGTTTTTCAAAAGCCATCGATGCACATTTCCAAGGGACAAAGTCTGTCCCTACCTGCAAAACATGCGCCACTGACTCCGGAGGACTGATACAAGCCTGTCTATCTGTGGCCTTGCCTCAAGACCGTTGCATGCCTGGCTCCACGTCCACGGCAAGTGCGTCGCGCAGGCGCAAACTCAGCACCAAAACAGCCGTGGCCGCCAGCGCCAAGGCGATGAGCATACCGCCATAACCCCACTGACTCTGAAGGTAGCCGGCCAAGGGCGCGACCAAAAGACGGGTTAAGGTCACCAGACTCGCCTGCAAGCCATAATCCAATGCCCGATACGCTGGCCGTGCATAGTGCATGGACAAGCCAAACCCCAACGCAGAGCTGCTACCCACGCCGGCAGCCACCAGCAGCATGCCCACAAGCAGCACACCGATAGGCGCCTGCATCACCAGCCCTGCGGCCAGCACGCCGATCCCGACGGCGTCTAATGACATCAACCATGGAATGGCCCTGCGGACACCATAGCGGCGGATGACCGCGCTGCCGGTGAAGGCAGCTACCGCGCCAACGCCGCCGCCCAACACACCCACCCACCACGCGACTTGCGTTGTGCTGAGCCCGAGGTCCAGCAGCAAAGGCTTGGTGAATACCCAGGTTGCCGCCACAAACGGGAAATGCAAGGCCAATAACGCCAGCCATGCCCACGCACCTGGGCGATTGACAAAACCCCGCAGGTTCAACCGAGGGAGCGTCATCGACGCCTCGGGCTGATTGCCCGGCGTGTCCTCTGACGCCGCAACCGGCAACAACACCAGCGTCCCCAAGGACACGGCCATCATGGCAGCCATGGCATAGAACGGTGCCGCCCAACCGGCATGTGCATAAAGCACCAACAACACGCCACCACCCACAACCGCACTCAAAAACAACACACTCGCGCGGACACTCCCGGCGCGCATACGTTCCTGCGCCGGTAAAACACCAATCGCCAGCGCATTGATGGGGATATCCACCCAGGTGGCGATCAACGCCGTGGCCAGCGCCAGAATCACCAGCCACTGCCGCTGATCCGGGTTCACGACCGCAAACCCCAGCAACACCGCCACATACAACACGCCACACCCCATTGCCCAACGGAGATAATGGCGCACCGGCTGCCGGCGGCGCTCCACCGGCACAGCCAGCAAGACCTTAAACACCGCCGGTAGACCCACGAGCTGGAACAAGCCGATGTCAAGCGCACTCCAGCCGTGTTCGCGCATCACCAACGGCAAACCCAGCAGCAAATACACCACCGGCACCGCGACGACAAAGTTCAGTGCGCCGAAGATGCCCTGCTGTACCCACGCGGATGCAGGATGATTCATCGGTCTGCCTTTCTCGCGGCATGCACCTGCAAGGGCGCAACAGGAAAACTGCCCACCTCCCAATGCGATACGTGACGAAACCCCGCAACTTTCAGGCGATTGAGCAACTCCCCCGGCCCTGAGACGTAACAGTCACGCAGCCGCAAGGGCAAGTAATAGCTCATCACACGGTGGCTTTGCGCGCTGACGGTCGCCTCTGGCCACTCGGCATGCGCACTGACAAAAACACCCCCCGGCGCCAATGCGCGATAGATATCCGCCAAACACGCATCGAGATCGGGCACAAAATGCAATACCGAACTACACCAGATGAGATCGTAGCCTCGGGCAGGCGCGCCCTCAGCGAGCTTCCCCGTACGTGCGCGCAACCGGTCACTCAGCCCGGCATCAGCGATGTGCTGGCGCGCAACCTCAGCCGGCTCGGTTAACTCGACTATCTCACCCTGTGCCTGAGGCCAGCGCTCGGCTAACGCCATGGCGATATTCCCCGCACCGCCTCCCAAATCGGCAAAGTGAGCCACGGTGTCGAGATGCGGCACGGCATCCAAGGTGGCCATCGCAGCGGCAACGGTGATCGCGCGCTGC
>DOIU01000193.1:4694-5132 GCA_003511825.1 Gammaproteobacteria bacterium
GCGCGCTGCGGCAGCCCACTGCTTACCCTGTTCAGCGTCCTCATTCTCTCGCACCGATGGCTCTCGCCCCCGCAACGCCTGCGCAATCCGCCTGCCGGCCCCGCGCATCGCTTTGTAACGAAACCGCCATGCGTCAATGCACATATGCTCTGCGTCTCGACGCCAATGCGCGGCACTCACGTCCGTCACCCGGTAGTGACGCTGAGTCGTGAGGCATTCAGCCTCGCACAGCTGATAAGACAATACCCCCAAACCACAAAGCACATCCAGCACAGGCTCTAGCCGCATGACATCGAGTTGCAGTTTATCGGCCAGTGCTGGCGCGGTCAGCGGCGTCGCCAGTGCATCGAGGACGCCAGTCTCTAACGCCGCCTCCAAGACATCGGCCTGCATACCCGCCAGCAGTAGATCCCAATAAGGTTGTAATGCGTGCGTAGA
>DOIU01000250.1 GCA_003511825.1 Gammaproteobacteria bacterium
AAGCAAACGCCAGGGGGCAAAATTGGCCAAACATTCAGGCAAACTGAGGTTCGGCAGCGAGCAGCGGTCCTGCGGGTGCGCGCAGGAATGAGCGCGCGTAAGATTCAACAAGCGCAAGTCGTCGTTTTTTTGACGAACCAGTCTTTGAAGGATAAATAGGCAAAGATAAGCCCGGCTCTCGGGCCGGGCTCATGGTGAAATCGATAAGGGTACGCGTGTGCGTTAGACCATCTCTTCAGAACGCGAGATGTTGTACTTACGCATTTTTTCCACCAACGTCGTGCGGCGAATGGCCAAACGCTTAGCCGCATGCGCAACTACGCCGTGACAATCGTCCAGGGCTTGTTGAATCAGCGCGACCTCAATGTCGGTGAGGTGTTGTTTCAGGTTCATGCCGTCTCGCGGCAGCCGAGGCTTGGCATCCAACGGTGCGATGGGCATGCCTGCCAGCATTTCGGTAACGGCTGAGTCTCGCCCTTCGTCGTCGCTTTCCGTGTCAGTCACAACGCCAACCGGTTGCATTTTCTCCGGCAGATCTTTGACATCGACAACACCAAACGGGTGCAAAATCGTCAGCCGTTCCATCAAGTTCGCCAGTTCGCGCACATTGCCAGGCCACGGATAGCTGCACAGCGCCATCACGGCCGCCGGTGTTAACCGCACAGACGATTGCTTGTCGTGTTCAAGGCGCGTGATCAACTCATTCACCAACAGCGGTAAATCTTCGGTACGCTCACTCAAGGGTGGCATATCAATCGGGAAAACGTTTAAACGATAGAAAAGGTCTTCACGGAAACGGCCATCTTCAATGTACTGCTCCAAATCCCGGTGAGTCGCTGCGACAATGCGCACGTCTGCTGTGATGCTTTTGTTGCTGCCGACGCGCTCAAAGGACCGCTCTTGCAAGACACGCAACAGTTTGACCTGCATCGTCAGAGGCATGTCGCCGATCTCATCGAGGAAAATCGTGCCGCCTTCCGCCAGTTCAAACCGCCCTTGCCGCGCGCCGATGGCGCCGGTGAACGACCCTTTTTCGTGACCAAAAAGCTCGCTCTCGAGCAACTCGGCAGGAATGGCCCCGCAGTTAATCGGCACAAAGGGCTTGTTGCGACGGTTTGAATAGTAGTGGATGTTGCGTGCAACAACTTCCTTACCCGTACCTGATTCTCCCAAAATCAGTACGGTCGCCTCTGTCGGCGCTACCTGATCAATCATCTGCCGCACGCGCTGAATCGAGCGGCTGTTACCCACCAAGCTTCGAAACAACTCGGGGTTTTGCGTGCCACCCGTCTTTACAGGCTTGGCCCGCCCCTTCATCTCTGCGCGATGCAGGACATCAGACAATTCCGGATACTTGATATCCGACTTGAGGCTGCCGATGAACAGCTCCTCAATCTCCGAGGTGGTGAGGTCCGCGCTATGGTCATCCATCAACAACACCAAGGCGGGACACTTTTCTTGATTTTGTTTGAGCGTTTCTGCCCAGTGCCGAATCCCATGGAAACTGATGACAAAAATGGCGAGATAGCCTGATAGATCACCCAAGCTCGCGAGTAGGTCTGGTGAACTGAGCGTTTTTGCTTCGTATTCGATGAATTCGAGCTGGTGTGCCAGACGCGTGGCAGCCTCTGAATTCGGATTAACGATCAGGATTTTGTTGGAATCAGCCTTTTTTCCCATGATGGACCTTGTACCTGCCTGTGTGCGGCCTCGCTCGCGACCGACTGCAGACAACTGTGATTTTATGGATGAACAGGGGCGTCTTGACGACGGTTTCACCTGATTGTAGACGCAATTTCTCACATCGCCACAAAATCGACACCTAGGCGCAACACCTGAGGAGTTCGAGCTGTCAGGGCGCGGTAGACGCACTGGCAATCGGCGCTGGCAAGGAATGACGCGACCGCCAATGAGCATAGGACAGGATGCCCCATCAGACAAATAATTGACATGAAGTAATGTTTTGCAACGCCAGGGACAGCGTCGAAGGAAAATTGTTAGTGAGGCTGTGTGTTGTGAGACCTTGCATTCTTGGCATCGACGACACCGAGCGTCTTAAGCGACGCAAAGCCATTGGTCAAGCGTTGAACCGCAGCGGCCAAACACGCCTGCTCGTAACTCAAGGCCTTGTCAAATGCGTTCAATACAGCACTGGATAGACGTTGCTGCATCAAGTCATCCAGCGTCAAGCCGTGCAAGTGTCCACGCATCAGTCGTAGTTGTGTCGCAGGCTTGCCTGTGATGAGTTCAGCTGTTTGTGAGCTATCAAAGGTGACCTCAGACTGCCCCGAAAAGCTGACCAACACCTGCAAGCCATTCTCGGCAGCCGGCATCACTGAAGCACCCAACGGAAAACCGCTGAGTAAGGCTGCTGACTGGTTCAGCACCCGCACATCGATATCGCCACCGGTTGGGTTGATCAAGGTCATCAGTTCACGGACCCCGCCCTCTGCATGGACGCCTGTTTGGGAGCTCGCAGCATTGATTGCTGTTATCAAGCCGTCCACTGAACCATCACTGGCAGCCAAGGCCAAACGATTGATGCGCATACAGCCCCCATGCAACGGCATGTGCGTATCGCGCGCGGCATGTGCTGCCACCAATGCATTGCCAAAACTTGCCGGATGCAAGCCGGTTAAACCACTCAATGAACGCAACGCTTCAAAGCGATGGGCTTTGATGGTTCTTGGCATAAAGGTGGTAAGACGGACCCCTTGGATGGTCGCCCCCGGACTGATACGAGCGCACCGGCTGGCACGCGCCCGACATGCGTATTCGGCAAAGTCACTGTTCGCTACTTGTGCGAAGTTGCTGTGATAGTCTTGGGTTAAGCGATATAAGTTTGGTACGCGCAGCCGCACGGAGTCACCGATGGGCTTGGGGAAGATCACCTCGACGTCGATGTGACCATCAAACACAGGACGCCCGCGCAGACACGCTGACGCAACCCGCGCCAAGCAACGGTCTCGCTCGGCGATAAATGCACGTCTTACGTGAGGATCATCGCCGTTCTCACACATTACGATAAGCTGCGCCACCATCGCTCGAATGTCACGGATGCCGCGAGCGGCGTCCTCGCAGACTGCCATCAAGGCCTGCTCAGGGCATGGGTCCATCTCGTCTTCGCTCAATGCTTGATGGCGAGAACGCAGCGTAATCATACGCGTATCCTGTCGGTCAGTGTTCTTGTGGGCGTCAATACTGGTCTACCGTCGCCATGGAAGTCGGCGGGTATTACCTCGGCTGGCGACCACGAACGCCGTTACTTGAACAGATTCAGGTTACACCGGACTGAAACGCTGCCCTCAGTGCAAGCGGTCTTGTTGCGCGTTCATCATCAAACAATTGAATTGCTGCGCGATTTATGGTGGAGTTACGCACGTTAAGTGGCATGGACTAAACTCATCAGTAAGCTGTGCCAAATCGAGCGCGTGTGTGGATCAACACAACACCTTTATGCGGCCAGCGGCCAGAGTTCGCAAAACCGCCGATCCCCTAGCGCATTCGGTTCAGGGCGTTACTTATAGAGTCGTTAACCACAGAACAATAATCACAACAGACATTGGGAAGTGAAATATGGCTGACTCAGTCACAAGCGTTGCAAATGCCGGCAAGGTGAAAGCCGTCTCTAAAACCGCAAAATCCACCAATGCCGTGCAACAGAGTCAAGCCACCGCACAGGCGAAGACGGATCAAGTTCAATTGACCAAAACCCTGGAATCTATAGAGCGTTTGAGCACCGCGCTCGCCGAGGGCGAGGCGGTTGATCGCGAGAAAGTCGATCGGATTCGCAATGCAATCGCGGCTGGCGATTACAAGGTTGATGCAGACCGCGTCGCGAAAAAATTCCTCGAATTAGAAAAACTGCTCGGCGACGACTGAGCCGCGCAGCACAGTCCCCTCCTTTACCACCGAGTGAGGCGCATCGGAGCGCTGCCTTAGTCGGCTGTTTTATCCCGACCTCTTATGCTGTATGGCTACGGCACCAAATTTGCAGACGTATCCTTCGCAATACTGACGCGCAGGCGCGGTTCATCGGCATTGCGATGCCCTAGTCAGCGCGAAACAAACGGACAGACACAACATTCGACGGAGCGAGGAATGGATGAGTGCTCAGCCACTTAGGGCGCTAAGCCCAGAAACGGAACACCCCAACGAAACCGATGTTTTTGCCAATGAGGTACTCCATCGTATGGAGGCTCTCGGCCTCGAGGTCGCCGATGTCATGGGCAATCTCGAGCAAGTCGTCAACTTTGTGCGCTCTCAGAAGGACGCCTTTGATCACTTCGCCGCCTTTGTTCGTCAGCTCGAACAGTCTGTAAAAAACATAGATCAGGCCGGTACCCTCACCCGTGAAACCACGGCTGAAGTCACTAACCAATTCAAGCAGTCTCGGGAGACCATCGATGAAGCGGTCGGCTCCATTGACACCTTATCGGACTCTGTCAAAGGCGTTGGTGGGCAACTCTCTTCCCTGGAGTCGAACCTGGGCAAAGTCACGGTGATGTCTCAAGACATTGAGAGCATCGCCAAACAAACCAATTTACTCTCGCTCAACGCGACCGTTGAGGCCGCACGCGCGGGTCAGGCCGGACGAGGATTTAAGGTGGTTGCCGGTGAAGTAAAGAATTTGGCCTCTAAAACCGGCGACGCGACACGCAAAATCGAAGATGCCATCAAGAACCTCACCTCATCGGTTGGCCAACTCAAGCAATCCACGGACTCGACAGTTGCCCAGGCATCCAGCACGACAGACGACGTCGGCTTTATCAATAAAGCCGTGGACATGTTCGCTGAATCCATCCGGGGTATCGACGACCAAGTGGATGAAATATCGCGCGCCGCTGGCTCATCGCGCCAGCAATGCGACAAAATCGCAGCGATTATTCAAGATATGGGAAATGGTCTAGAACAAACCGTCGTGAACCTGTCTCAAGCTGAAGGGCGCGTCCGCAGCTTGCTGGAAAACAGCGAAGAAATGATCCGGCTGGTGGCGGAAACCGGGTATCAGACCGATGATTCTCACGTTATTCAAGGTGCTCAGGCGGGTGCCCAAAAACTCTCGTCACTGCTGGAAGGTGCAGTGAACAAAGGGCGCTTGGGGCTGAACGATTTGTTCGACCAAAACTATCAGGAAATCCCCAACACCGACCCCCAGCAATACACCACAGCTTACCTGGAGATTGCCGACGAGCTGTTTCCCCTCGTGCAAGAACC